>JAPWUZ010000152.1 GCA_028275265.1 Armatimonadota bacterium
GCAACGCAACGCGCCCATACTTGCCGAACTCATTGGCTACGCCATGACCGCCGATGCCTACCATATCACTGCTCCCGACCCGGAGGGCGAAGGTGCAAGGCGTGTCATGGAACTGGCGATGCGCAAATCAGGCATCAGCCCAGAGCAGGTGGACTATATCAACGCACACGGCACCTCTACCCCCGCCAACGACCGACTGGAAACGCTGGCTATCAAACGCGCTTTCGGTGAACATGCCTATCGGCTGGCAGTGAGCTCGACCAAATCGATGACAGGACACCTTCTGGGTGCGGCGGGCGCAATCGAAGCCATCGCTACCGTGCTTGCCATCCAGCATCAGCTTGCCCCGCCCACCATCAACTATCAAACGCCCGACCCGGAATGCGACCTGGACTATGTGCCCAATGAGGCGCGTGCCATGAAGATAGACATCGCGCTGTCGAACTCCTTCGGCTTCGGCGGGCACAACGCGACACTGGTGTTTAAACGCTGGGAGGGCTGAAATGGCGGAATTGACCACGCACGAGCGCGTGAAACGGATGTACGAACACCGTGAGGCGGACCGCGTACCAATTACCGACAGCCCGTGGGGTGCCACGATAGAACGATGGCAGCGAGAGGGCATGCCGTCAGACGCGGATTTTGCCGAGTTCTTCGGACTGGACCGCTTCGCGCATATCGGCGTGGATAACAGCCCGCGTTATCCCGTGAAGGTGCTGGAGGAGACGGAAGAGTACGTTATCTCCACCTCTCCCTGGGGAGTTACCTTCAAAAACTGGAAACACCGTGGCGGCGTGCCCGAGTTTCTGGATTTCACCATCGTGGACCGGGATAGCTGGCAGGAAGCAAAAGCGCGGATGACGCCCACGCCCGACCGCATCCCATGGGACTACCTGAAGCAACACTACCGCCGCTGGCGCGAGGAGGGCTACTGGATTAGCGCGGGATTGTGGTTCGGCTTCGACGTCACGCACTCGTGGGCGGTGGGAACCGAGCGGGTGCTGCTTGCCATCGTGGAAGACCCTGAGTGGCTGCTGGACATGTTCAACCACTTCTTAGACGTCGACCTTGCCCTGCTGGACATGCTGTGGGAGGCGGGTTATACCTTCGACGAAATCACCTGGCCTGACGACATGGGCTATAAGGGGCACCAGTTTTTCTCTGTAAGAACCTATCGCGAACTGCTAAAGCCGGTGCATCGGCGAGCATGTGAGTGGGCACAGGCGCATGGGGTGTACGTCCGTCTCCATTCCTGCGGGGATGTGCGTCCGTTCATCCCCGAGTTCATCGAAATCGGTGTGCAGATGCTGAACCCGATTGAGGTGAAGGCGGGCATGGAACCGACGGAGTTAAAAAAGCAGTATGGCGACCGGCTGGGCTTTCACGGGGGGCTGAACGCCGTGCTTTTCTACGACATGGAGGCGATGTTCGCCGAGATGGAACGGGTCATTCCCGTGATGAAGCAGGGAGGCGGCTATATCATCAGTTCCGACCACTCGGTGCCCGATAGCGTCAGCCTCGAGCAGTTCCGCGAGTTCGTGCGCAAGGCGAAGGAGCTGGGGCGCTACGACTAAGTGTTCAGGTCACCAGGTCAAACGGCAGGTCGCTGAGGTCGCGCAATCGTCTACCATGGATCAGCGTATGAAGCATGTCTGCCTGACCGCTGTTGTTGACCGCAGCAATCGCATCCTCAAGCTCGGGCAGTGCAAACTGCTGGGAGAGTCTCCATCAGACCAGTTCGGCACACCATTTTTATCCACGAAGAGTAGATACTTGCATATCTGCACCAGACACTCGGTACGAAATCGCGAAATGTTGTTCATTTCACCAGCCCAACCACGTATTCTTCATGCATCCGCTGCTCGATGCCGCTGCAACTGTGTCCATGACGGCTCACGGGCATCATACGCCGGTCCCGATGGATACGCCGGGTTCCGATACCCACCACCCGAAATCCCACGCTTTGCGCGATTTCTCCGAGACACTCTCCTGCCCGTGTATCGACACCGCGCATCCGCGAACTGGCCACTACAAATATTGCGCATCGTCCCGGTTGCAGCACCCGATAAGCTTCCCGCATCGTCAGCATCATATCCCGGTAGTATCTGTCCAGTACCCGGGCTTTGTGGGTGTCTACCTCGCCTACCGCTGTGATAACGCGCTCGACCGGGGCGGGAAGTGGCTCCTCTGCAGCCGGGCGCAGTGTGTCGCTGCCCAGATAGGCCCTCCGGTGTGAGGCGAGCACGCCAACTGGATAACCAAACCATACGAGTGAAAACTTATGCGCGCGCATGTAATCGATGGCGTCACCAGCATAGGGTGGCGAAGTGATGACAAGGTGAATACTGTTATCCTGAAGGGGAAGCGATCGAGCGTCTCCATATACAATAGCAATCTGCCCGTCTCTCCGTTCGCTCTGTTCAATGCTAGCCACGTTTTTGCGCAGCCTCCTGGCGAATTCCTCGATAGCAGAGCGAGGTACTTTGTCCTTCGCACGGTGCGGGCGAGTATGTGCCAAGTCGATAGCCAGGGATACCCCTCCCGACTTTGTCACAATAATGCCCGAGAAACAGAGGCGCAAAAAGCGACGAATTGAAGCGTCCGGCTCCGCCTCTATTTCTAACAGCAGTGCCATCAGCTCGAGCTGCGTTTGAGGAGCAAACCAGTAGCTTAGAAAGCCCCTAGTTTCCTCGTCGAAACGCTGCCTGAGCTCCTGCTGCAATCTCTCTGAGTTTCTCGTCAGCGTCATGTAAGCACGGTTGCATACTCCCAGCCCGCTTTGAAATGCGCGAGCAGGGTCGGGAGGGTCTACCTTTGCCTGCGAGAGAAGCAACGCCAGTGGGTCTACATCGCTACCAATACCCTTTCTCTCCAGCAGGGCTGCTTCCACCATCGTCGTGCCAGAACCTACCATCGGGTCCAGTACCACTTCCCCTGCCTGCGTCAGATGCTCGATGAACAAACGGGGCAAAGCTGGTGGGTATTTCGCGGGGAACGCGTGAAGGTTATGTAAGCCTGAAGTATCAGAGGCTTCTGCAAAGTCGAGGTCACCCTGCAATAAGTCCCTTAACACCTCCGCCAAGCACGGTGATACACTTGTAGCAGGTAGCTGCCGAGAGCTGCTATGCGGGTCGATAACCAGTTGCCCCTGTCGCGCCATCTATGGATATTCCTCCACCTGCTCATTTTACCACAGAGGCAGAGGGAATGGGGTGCTGTACGGAGGCAGGAGCCTGCTCTGCTGCCAAGGCAGCCGCCGAGAGCAACACCAGCACCACCCAGAGCATATCCGACAGCAGCAGGTGCAGCAACTGCATCCACACCGGAGCCTTTAACACCACATTGACCGCCCCAGCCAGCAGCTGTACCACGTACAGTAGCATCAACGCTATCACCAGGCGCGCTACCACCGGGTGCGGACGCTGATTCAGCACCCAGATGCCTGCTGCGGAGAGGTACACTCCAGCCATCACAGCCACTATCGGGTGAATCGGGCGGATGGCGATGAGCGTGCGCACCAGAGGCGATTGTTCGGGCTGAACACCCAGCCCCAGAAAGAGCGTGTCGCCCAGCGCAATCACCGCCCCAGTCACACCGACGACCAGCATCACCAGCAATTCGCTAATCAGCACGGACAGTACCCTGCCCTGCCCACGCAACCGAAACGCCGCGCCACCCGATGCCCACCACGCCGTTAAAGTCAGCGATGCCAGCAACAGGAAGGTATTCACCAGATGAACCGCCATCGATATCGCCCGCGCGACCGAGGTGTTGTGCGCCACCCACTCGAAAAGCACCAGCCCTGCGCCCACCAACGCCTCGGTGATGATGAAAAAGAGCGACAGCGCAGCTCCCAGACGAACAACATGTTTGCGCGGATACGCACGAAACGCCCACACGAACATAGCCACCACCGCCAGCAGCGCCAACCCGCTACTGGCGCGATGGGCGAATTCGATCAGCGTTTCCACCGACTGTGGGCGTGGGATAATCTCGCCGTTGCACGTGGGCCAGTGGCTTCCGCAACCCGCGCCGCTGCCCGTCGCCCGCACAAAAGCGCCCCATAGGACCACCAGAACGTTATATGCCAGCACGCCCCAGCTGAATGTGGCGAAACGACTCACGGCACTCACCCCAGAGGATTATCTAGCCTGATTATACCCCAGATGGGTCAGCACGATGGGGGGCGGGCGTATTTCCAGCACCACCACAGATTTTTCACGGAACCGCTCGACCAGAGCACCCCGTCGGATGGCATCCATCAGTAACCGACGCCAGTGCTCGCGCTCTGCCCCTGGCGGCACGAACA
Source organism: Armatimonadota bacterium (assembly GCA_028275265.1). GTDB lineage: Bacteria > Armatimonadota > HRBIN16 > HRBIN16 > HRBIN16 > HRBIN16. The sequence continues at coordinate 4,310 of JAPWUZ010000152.1, forward strand.
CCAGATTCTGCAGCACGTACTGGTATCCCATGCGGTGCAGCATCTGTACCAGCATATCGCCGTCGGTCAACGAGCCGTAGTCAATAAGGGTATGGTGTCCCGGGTTGCCCCACAGGTAGCGTCGCTGCAGGTAGAAGCCGCGTGTTTCGTCGTAGAGTATCACGCCCGCTTCGCGAGGGGTGTTCTGGTTGATCCACCGGCAGGCATGCCACAAACCGGGCAAAGCGCGTTCCAGGTATGCAGATGCCCCTTCGCGCCATACAGTCAGCGTCCTGCCCCACAAAGGCGATATGCCCATCACGCACCACAGCACCTGAAGCCCAATCGCCACCTGCATCGCCCACGCCGTCAGCCGGTGTTCCTTTTGCACCGCCAGCCAGCCGCACAACAACGATACCAGCGGGAAGATAGTCATCAAATAACGCACCTGTTGCATCAGCACAAACCACAGAGCCAGCGACACCAGCGAGAAGAGTATCCACCAACGTGCGGCGTCGGGCAGCCTACGCAGAAACAGCAGCGGTATCAGCCCTGCCAAATACACGAACCCCACCGACCCCACAAACGGCAGGGGGTCAAAGAAGCGGTTCCAGTAGAAGGTCAAGTTGAACGGCGCCATCAGCAGTTTGTACGGCTCGCGACCCAGCCCGAATGCCAGCTGCGCCTCGCGGTAGATACGGGCGTTTTCCGCCGTCCAGTTGCGCCCGCCGAATAGCTCGTAGAAATAGGGATAGACGGGATTGCCGGTGTAGATGTAGGTCTTGATGTACCACGGCGCGCCCACCAGCACCACGAGAACGACGCACCCTGCAATCTCGGCGAACCGCACCTGCCGCCGGCGCGCCATCTCCCACAGCAACAGCAACGCCAGCAACCCCACACTGCCCAGCGCGGTCATCTTGGTTCCCAGCGCAAGACCGCCCGTCAAACCCGCCAGCACCAGCCATCTGCGGCGAATGGCGACGTCCTCCTCGGCGGCGGCGTTCCACGCGGCAAGCAGGCAGAGCAGGGTGTAGGCAGTGGTGGCAAGGTCGGCGTAGGCGACGGTGGCCTCCCACAGCACCACAGGTACCGAAATCAGGCTCGCGGCAGCCCACGAACCGCTGAATCCTGCACGGCGCGCGAAGGCAAGCACGCCTGCCAGCGTGATGAGTAAGGTCGCCCAGTGGAACACCTTCGCCCCGCCTGCGCCCATGCCCACCCCCATCGCCCACAGGTATTGCATCTCTATTACGAAGGGGAAGTTCGAGTGGTGCATGAAGGGGATGTAACCGATACGTCCTTCACGCAACCAGATGGCCGGGGCGGCTAAGTGGTAGGACAGTCCATCCCAGTCGGTGGCGGCAGGGGGCGACGCCACCATCGGCAGCGACCACAATGCAATCAGCGCGGGCAGAATCCATTGCTGCCACGTCATAGGGAGCGCGGGTTCTGCCACCCCACGCATCCGTCCCCACGCGATGATGCCGAGCAACAGCACAAACCCGAACGCCCCCCACAAAACATTGGCGTGCAGCCCGCCCAGCAGTCCCAGCGCCAGCACCAGGTAAGATAGCAAACCCGTGCTCAGCGCGAGTCCAAAAGCAAGGCGTTCCCCCGCATCCGTAAACGGTAACCGCCACCGGCGACACCACTGCCAGCCTGTCCACGCCAGCAGGGCAACCGCCAGCAGCGCGGGGATCCATCCCCATACCGCGTACAGCGTTACGCTATCCACCGCAATATCTCCTCATCCCGAACGGATGCAGGCGATACGCTGATCGCAGGGGCAAAGCCCGCCAGGGAAGCCTTTCGCGCTTCCTCTGCGCTCAGGTGGTGAACCAACACTCTGGCAGGCAAGGCCAGCACTGCTGCCGTTGCCCAATCGCCCAACCTGCGGATGCCGGGCACCCACACGTTCTGCAAAAAGAAGCGGTTGCTGCCGTCGCACCCGCTCAGGTCAGCCACCACGGTGTGCAGTTTACGGTCGCAGGACGCCGCCAGCAACGCCCACCACCCCGCGTTGCCAACGCCGACGACGGAGGTCTGTTTCACCCGACGCCGGGAACGCAGCAACGCCAGCGCGGTCAGCGTGTCCTGTACCTGCCACTGTGCGTCCGTGCGGTTGAAGGTCTCCGGGAAGTTGCCCTGCAGGTTGCGCACGCCGAAACGACGCAGGTGTTCTCCCGTGCCGAAGGCGTCCAGCGTCATGACGAGATAA
>JAPWUZ010000153.1 GCA_028275265.1 Armatimonadota bacterium
CAGTTCAGCGCACTCCGTTCTTGGCGCAGAGATGCCATGCCCAGCGAAACCACCGCCCCGAAACTCATCAGCGCACCGAACAGGTAGGGGTCCATCGTCGAGAACGAGCGGGTATATCCTCCCACCATCGTACCGGAGGGCGCGCCGGGACGTGTGGCTCCCACCTCCATCAGCAAGCGGTAAGGGATAAACTGCTGGACAAGACCGTATACCGCGTGTATCCCCGCCAGCACACCGATGAATACCAGTAGCGTGCGTAACCGCTCGCGCGCAAAAAGCGTTTTCCCGAAAAAGTAGAACAGCAGGGGCATCGTGAGCCAGCGCAAGTCCGCCAGCGCAGCAGAAAACGAATAGATGTTGGGATTGAACAGGTGCACCACCGTCAACAAAGCGAAAGCAGTCAGCACGCCTTCGGTAACGCCCCAGCGCAGAGGGCGTTCTCGGTTTGTCCGGCGGTACGCGAGCCACACCAGCGCCAGCCACAACACCGCCCCATCCTTCCAGACTCTGGCGACAGGGTGTTCCTCATAGACCACCTTGACCAGCACGGGATGCAAGCTGGTGTAGGCAAGCAGCGCAAGCACACCCGCCGCAGGATGTACCAGAGAAAGAAGCAACCATCCCCCAAGCCCCAGCACCGCCAGCACCGCAGGGGGCGACCATGCAAACGTCGCCCCCGCTGCAAGGCACGCCAGCAGGCTGAACAATATGAACAGGCGCGGGCTAAAGCTCGCGACTACAGATGCACGCGATGCGAGTCGCTGTTCCATGCCTCCACCGCAATCGTGCCCTTTCCTGCAACGCTCAGCACGCGCGTTTCGCCCGGTATCAGGCAGAAGTAGTCATCCTCGCAGAGCAGCCACTGCCCCTCCTGTGGCATCAGGCGCACCAAAAGGGCTATTGCTTCGCCCACGTTCTTGATACCCACCTGCTGATGGCGATGCCATACTCGCAGTGTCGTGCGTGGAGCTTCCAGCAGCGGCTGCATGGGCGGCTGAGCGGTGCTGAACAGGTATTCATTGCAGGAAAGTATCCCGCCGCGCTCGTCGTGCAGACATGCCAGCGCCATCCATACCCCCGCCTCTGTGGGCAACACACATTCCACATGTCCAGCGTGTACTGCCGCTTCCGGCACAACCTCCACCGTATCTCCAAAGCGAGCGCACTCCCTGCCATCCAGTGCCAGCAGGCACACCGACCAGTGCGCGCGGACAGGCTGCACCCCAGAGTGATGCACCCATACCTCAGCCTGCCACTTCTCGCCGGGTCGCCACGTCAGTTTCTCGTACTGCAGGCTGATATGCACGGGCTCATAGGCGCGGCGCGCCCACCAGTAGGCGGGTTTGGGTTGCCCCAGATAATCCAGCACGTTGGTACATGCCGTGTTCGGGAAGGGTTCGTTGAACTGCCAGGGTGATACGCCGCTGCAATGCCACTTGCGGCGGCGGTTTGCCTCAATCGCATAACGTAATCCCTCCGCCTGCATCCACTGGCTGGCACGGATAAATGTCGCCAGGTCCTTGATGCGTCCGAATAAAGCCTCCAGCTTCTCGCGATGAATCCACCAGCTGCCGTGATGCAACCATATCGGGTTCGTCGCGTCGGGCGGGAAGCGGTGTTGCGGCGAGATGAAACGCTCGAAAATCTGCGGGTTTGCCGCTCCTTCCACTCCAAACTCCGAATGGTACAGCGGGTCAATAACGTTGTAGAAGCGGTAATGCTCCTCTGCGCCCAGATACACCCAGGGTCCATGCACATCGTGCATCTTACCCGTGCCTGCCAGTTCCGCCGACGCGCCTTCTACCGGTCCCGAGGCGGAGGTCGGCAGCCAGATTCGGTCGGGGTCCAGTTCCTGCACCAGTGATTTCAGCTTCGCCAGCGCAGGGTGAGCGTCGGTGAGCGGCACATAGCGGTCATCCATTAACTCGTTGCCGCCGCACCAGATAACCAGCGAGGGGTGGTTGCGTCGCAGAGGTATCATCTGCCGCGCCTGCTGCTCGATATACCGCAAATAGGCTTCATCCTCCGGTGGAGCGTTCTGAATGCCCGATGACGAGTGCGGAAACTCCTGCCATACCATGATGCCGAGTCGGTCGCAGAGGTCATAGAACTCTTCGCGCTCCAGCAATCCCCCACCCCACACGCGCAACAGGTTGCAGTGGGCGTGCTTCGCCAGCGTCAACAGACGCTCATAGCGTTCGGGTTGCACGCGACCGTACATCTGCTCGTGGGGCGCCCAGTTCCAGCCCTTCACGAACACACGCCGCCCGTTGACCTCCAGTGTGTAGGGCAACGCATCAGGTGGTGCGCCCTCGTTGGGAATGGCGCGTATGGTGCGGATACCGAAGGAGACCTCGCATTCGTCCGAGATGTGAGCATCCCGCCCGAGCTGCACCGATAGCCGGTACAGCGGTTGTTCACCCATGCCGTTGGGATACCACAGGCGGGGATTGGGTATCTCCAGCGTTGTCACCTGCTGCAGCGGCTGAGTGTCGTCCAGCTGCACTGCTTCACTCCCGTGCAACACGAGGTGACCATCGGGGTCCTCTACACGCCACGATAGATTCCAAGCGCCGGACGCAGATGGCAGGCTCCACAAGCGCGACCGCACCTCGACACGCGCCACCCCTCCTGCCACTTGGGGGCGAACCCACACATCCTCTATCCAGGCACCATCCGTCGCCAGCAGGCTCACACTCTGCCAGATGCCGAGTGGAACCAGTCGCGTACACCAGTCCCAGTCGTAGGCAAAGCGTGATTTCCATACCCGCGCCCGGCTCGTCCAGCCGATTTGCCCCTGTACCACGTCTACCGGCGGTTTGTGTTCCACCAGCACCGTCAGGCAGTTTGGCTTCCCGAAACGCAGGATGGACGTGACATCATACTCGAAGGGCGTGAACATACCCTCATGCCTGCCCAGCAACTGTCCGTTGAGATACACCTCACAGGCGTAATCCACCCCATCAAAGCGCAAGCGCACGTGCTTACCCTGCCAGTCATCGGGCACGGTAAAGTCCTTCCGATACACCCAGTCCCGCTCGGAAAGCCATTCACAGGCAAGGCTGTTGAGGTCTCGATAGGGATGAGGTATCCGCCCCGCGTCCAGTGTGTCGGCAATCACATCACCGGGCACACAGGCGCGCATCCACTCGCCCCAGGGTGGGCAACCTGCCGGAGACCACTCTTCTTTCCATGCCTGCCGCCACCAGAACTCATGGGGCAACAGCGGGGCAAGCAACCAGTCATTGCCATTTAGATGAAACCGCATCGCCATTCCCTCGTCGCTCAGGTTGGAGTTCACATACCGTTTCGCGAGCTGCCTGTTGGTTACCTGCGTCATCAATAAGGGGGTTATACCGAAACTTTGACAGCACGAAAGTGCAGTGGTATACTGGTATTTGTCAGGAGGAAGGTGTTGCCGTATGCCTTTATGTGAGCCAGTGCCTGCGGTTTTGCAGGAGAAGGTTGGCAAGGAAAAGATACGCCTGAGCGCATACACCGATATCGGCGCAGATGGAACCTTCGGCATCCGCTGGCTGATCGTCACGGACGATTGTGTGCAGGTCTACTCTCCCCCGCCCAGCTGGACACCCCCGGTGATGGGCAACGGGCTGGACTTCGCGGTGGAACCTCCCGACGTGCAATGCGACATCGACCTGCCTTTGAGCTGCATTTCCGATGCCAGCACCGAGATGCTGGTGGGCTGCGGCGCGCTTGTGGTCACCCGTGACGGCAAGGTGCTGGAGCTGGTGCGTTTCTCGAACGCGCGGGCTGCTATCTTTGCCGAAGTGGCACGCTATCTCTCAGCGGTGGCGAAACAGGAGCCACCTCCGGAACCTATTGAACAGAAACCCACGCACTGCCCAGTGTGTGGCTTCCGCCTGCCCGGAGACACGCAGGTCTGTCCACGTTGCTCGCGCAAGGGGCGGGTAGTATGGCGACTGCTGGGTTTCGCCAAGCCCTACAAATGGCAGATTGTGCTCTCGGGCTTATTGATGCTGGCCGGCACCGCCCTCGATCTGGCTCCACCGTATCTGACAAAAATACTGGTCGACTCCGTTCTGGTCCCACGCCAGAATGTACATCTACTGGTGGTTATTCTCGCGGTGCTGGCTCTGACACGCCTGGCAGGAGTGGGACTATCGATATGGCGTGGAAGGCTGTCGGCATGGCTGGGCGCAAGGCTGGTGTTCGAAGTCAGAGCGAAGCTGTTCCAGCACCTGCAGTGGCTCTCCCTCTCCTTCTATGACAAGCGCCACACCGGCGCGATTATGTCGCGTATCACACAGGATACCGGCGCACTTTACGACTTTCTGGTGGACGGCGTCAGTTCCCTGCTCGTGAACGTGCTGTTGCTGGTGGGCATCACCACCATGCTCTTCTGGATGAACTGGAAGCTGGCGGCACTCATCCTGCTACCCACGCCGCTGGTGGTGCTGGTTACTATGTGGTTCTGGAAGACCGTACGCCGCGTGTTCCACCAGTTCTGGCACCGGTGGTCGCGCCTCTCCGCCACGCTGAACAGCACACTCTCCGGCATCCGCGTGGTGAAAGCCTTTGCCAAAGAGAGCGACGAGATCGAACGCTTCCAGCGACGCAACCGCGACCTGATGAGCTCGGGGATGCAGGCAGAGATGATGTGGGCGACCTTCTTCCCCATGCTCAACCTGCTCACGAACATCGGCTTCTTCCTGGTATGGGCGTTCGGTGGTTATGGAGTGATAAAGGGTGAGGTGCAGCTGGGCACACTAATAGCGTTCCTTGGCTATCTGGGCATGTTCTACGGTCCCTTGCAGATTCTGACCCGCGTGAGCCAGTGGTTGACACGTACCTTCACCGCTGCCGAGCGCGTGTTCGAGATTCTGGACACAGAACCCGACGTGAAGGATGCCGAAGACGCCGTCCCCATGCCCCAAGTGCGAGGCGAGGTGGAGTTCCGCAACGTTACCTTTGGCTACGACAAACACAAGCCCGTGCTCAAGAATATTAACCTCAAGATTGAGGCGGGCGAGATGGTGGGACTGGTCGGTCACAGCGGCGCAGGCAAATCGACCATGATTAACCTCCTGCTGCGCTTCTATGACCCCGACGAAGGGCAGATTCTGATAGACGGGGTGGACGTGCGCAAAATCCGCATGGAAGACCTGCGCAAGCATGTGGGCGTGGTACTGCAGGAGCCATTCCTGTTCCCCGGCACCATCCGCGATAACATCGCCTATGCGAAACCGGACGCCACTCAGGAGGAAATCATCGCGGCGGCGAAGGCAGCGAACGCACACGACTTTATCCTTCGCTTCCCCGACGGCTACGATACGCAGGTGGGCGAACGCGGACAGCGGCTGTCGGGTGGCGAGAGACAGCGCATCTCCATCGCTCGCGCCATCCTGCACGATCCCCGCATTCTCATTTTGGATGAAGCCACCTCGCAGGTAGACACCGAGACCGAGCGACAGATTCAGGAAGCCATCGCCCGGCTGGTGCAGAACCGCACGACCGTCGCCATCGCACACCGCCTGTCGACTCTGCGCAACGCGCATCGGCTGGTGGTGCTGGAGCAAGGGCAGATGGTCGAAATCGGCACCCACGACGAGCTGATGGCAAAAGAGGGTGTGTACCACCGGCTCGTTACCCTGCAGAGCGAGATTAACAAAATACGCGCCGTGTAATCCGGAGGCACGACATATAGCGTGCCCCCGGCGTTTCTCTCACAGCGATACCGTGCCCGGCTTGATGTGTGTCTTGTTCGCCAGGATGGTGGCGACAGCGATGGACAGCATCTTGGACTCCGCCGTATCGGCGCGGCTGGTTAGCACCACCGGGGCAGCTGCACCTACCAGCAAGCCCACGACGCGCCTGCCTGTGGAATGCGCAAATATCTTCACCAGCGCGTTGCCCGTCTCGATATCGGGACACAATACGATGTCCGCCTTTCCCGCCACAGGACTGCTCAACTTCTTGAGGCGTGCCGCTTCTTCCGAGATGATATTGTCCATCTGGAGGGGACCATCCACGATGCAGTCCTTAATCTGGTTGCGTTCAGCCATTTTGGAGAGAATGGCGGCATCAATCGTGGAAGGAACGTCGGGATTGATGGTCTCCACTGCGGTCAACACCGCCACCTTTGGCAGCTCAATGCCCAATCCGCGCGCCACGTACACGGCGTTGCAGATAAGCTGCGCTTTCTGCAACAGGTCCGGCTTGATATTCATGGCGGCATCGGTCACTATCAGCAACCGGTCCTCCATTTCCAGAATGAACACATGGCTAATGAGCCGCCCGGTGCGCAAACCGGCTTCACGGTCCAGGATGGCTCGCAGCAGGTCCGCGGTATGAATCTGCCCTTTCATCAGCACCTGGCATGTTCCCTCGCGTACCATCTGAACCGCCTTGCGCGCTGCAGTGACGTCGTCCGGCTCATCGACCACCATGTCCGGCTCGACGGTGTAGCCAATATCGCCGGCTATCACCTCGATG
>JAPWUZ010000154.1 GCA_028275265.1 Armatimonadota bacterium
CACAACCTCTTCCTCTGCACAACTGCAGTTTCGCACGAAAAGGGCGTGCCGCTCGTGGGAGGTCTGGAGTTCCACAGGGGGTAAAGGTGCGTGAACGCCCAGCAACGGCTCCTCCGTTCTGCCCGAAATCAGGGCTAACGTAAAGGTGCCGTCTTCGCGGTGGTAAAGCCGGTAGCGTCCTATCGTAATCGGCTGTGCCCTGTCCCTTTTTTCGGCGGTCTGCGCGTTCATCCCAATAACTCTATCGGAGAGGCTTCCGCTCTACCTGACCCGCAACGATACGAGAAATCGGGTATTGCGCTTATTCAGGACATTCAGGTATGATTATTCGGAAGATGAAGAGACTGCAACTGGCTCTGCCTCACGAACACGGCGCATGGATGATGTGGCTCGCGCCGCTGGCAGTGGGACTGGCGGGCACGCCCTGGCACCTGTCTAAACCGCTGCTGGCAGGCGCGGTGCTGTTTGCCTATCTCACCTCGTACTGCCTGCTGCAGGCTTTGCGCCACCGGCGTGAGGCGGCTTTCTGGTTGCGCTGGGCTTTCGGCTACGGGTTGGCAGCGGCGGTATTTGGCGTGCCCGTTTTGTGGATGCGTCCCCTGTTGCTGGCAGTGGGTGGGGTGGCGTTGCTGGGGTTTGCCGTGAATGCGTGGTTTGCGCACCATCGCAACGAGCGGCATCTCATCAACGACCTGGTGGCGATGGCTGGGCTGAATCTGGCGGCGGTGGCCGGGTACGTGGCTGGCACGGGACGATGGGATGCGGCGGCATGGGAACTGTGGGGGCTGAACCTGCTCTACTTCTTCGGAACCGCATTACACGTCAAGTCGGTGATTCGCGAGCGCAACAACCGGCTGATGAAATGGGTAGCGGTGTCCTACGCGCTGGGGATACCGGCTGCGTTGTGGGCAACCGGGCAGCCCCTGCTGGCGGGGGCATATCTGCCCGCCGCCGTACGCACGCTGGCTATTCCACAGAATCACCGCCTCAAGGCGATAGCGCTGGGGATGGTGGAAATCGTCTGCTCGTTGTGGTTTATGGTCTGGCTGATTGTGTGGACGCGGCTCACTGGTTGACAAAACACCCCCTTTTCCCCCATAATGAGGAGGTGAGCTTTCACGCAGGAGGATAGGATGAGCGCAACGCATGTGACGACAGACCAGTTCGATGCCGAGGTGCTCCAATCGAGCGTGCCCGTTCTGGTGGATTTCTGGGCGGTGTGGTGCGGTCCGTGCCGGGCGATTGCCCCGCACGTGGACGCCATCGCGCAGGAGTACGCCGGCAGGGCAAAGGTCGTGAAGGTCAACGTGGACGAGGAGCCGGAGATTGCCCTGCGCTACGGCATCCAGAGCATCCCCACCCTGCTGTTCTTCAAGGACGGTAAGGTGCAGGATATGATTGTGGGTGTCGTGCCCAAGCAGACCATTGTGCAGAAGCTGGAGGCACTGCTGTAGCCGAATGGCGCGCATCGCCCCGTTCCGCGGCGTGCGCTATGCGCTTTCCGAACTGAAGCCGTGCGTCGCGCCGCCATACGATGTGGTCATTCCGCCGGAGCGCGAGCAGCTCCGGCAGTTCCCTTATAATATCACCTATCTAACTCTGCCCGATAGCTACGAGCAGGCAGCGCAACGGTGGCACGAGTGGCAAAGCAAGGGCGTCCTGCAGGAAGACCCCCGACCAGCGATGTACCTGCTGGAACAGGTGTTCACCCATCCCGCCACCGGAGAGACCCTTCGGCGACTCGCACTGGTGTGCCTGATGGCGCTGGAGGAGTACGGGGCGGGCGTGGTGTTGCCCCACGAAAACACGCAGGCGCGCGCGAAGGAAGACCGCCTGCAGCTTCTGCGCGCCACCGAAGCCAATCTGGAACCCATCTACGGTCTGGTGGAGGGCGACCTGTTTCCGTTGCTGGAATCGCTGGTTCTGACCGCGCCGACAGTAGCGGAGGTGGAGTACACGGACGGACAGCACCGCTTGCGCCGGGTCGAGGACACCGCAATACTCCAACAGCTGGCGGCACGTGTCGCCACGGCGCGGGTGTGGATTGCCGACGGGCATCACCGTTACGAGACGTGCCTGCAGTACCGTCGCGAGCGCCGCGCCGCCGAGGGCAACCCGTCGCAGCTTCAGCCTTACGACTGGCTGATGATTGCGCTGACGCCTCTGGAAGACCCCGGCGTGGTGATATTGCCCACACATCGGGTCATACCGCAGGCTTCGGAACAGGTGCTGGCGCGGCTGCGGGAATACCTGATGCAGTGGTTTGACGTGCAACGCTGTCCCGCGCACGAGGTGGTGCATGCCCTGCAGGCTGGACGACCACGCCGGGGTTTTGCAGCGGTGATGCGGGACGGACAGGCGTTTGTGGCATGGTTGAAGGAGGGCATCGCCGGGGAGACGCTCGTGCCCGGCGAACACAGCGCGACTTACCGGCGGCTGGACGTCACCCTGCTGCAGGCTCTGGTGCTGGAGCCGCTGTTTGGCATCACCCCTCGCCATCTAGAGCGCGCCGAGGGTATCCGCTATACGCGCGACGAGGGAGAAGCCGTCCGGTGGGTGCTGCAGGGTGAGGCGGCGGTGGCTTTCTTGCTGAACCCGCCCAGCGTACAGGAGGTGCGGGAGGTGGCGCTGGCAGGCGAAAAGATGCCCCCCAAGTCCACCTACTTTTACCCCAAGTTGCTCAGCGGGCTGGTGATGAGGGCACTGTCATTGTAGGCGCGGGCGAAAAATCGGGGAGACCCTTCGCTGGCGCTCAGGGTGACGGAGAGCGAGGTGCTTCGCTCGCGCTCAGCGTGACAGCAAAGCGTCTCCGCAGTCGCTGGGGGAAGCCTTGAGGCGGTTGATCAAACGCTCACCCAGGCGCGTCCGGAAAAAAAATTTCGAAAATTTTTCGCCGAATCCCCCAAAAACCGCTTGAATGGCACGAATCTTGCCTTATATAGAGAGTGGGAAAGGAGGTGCAACAATGAACGCAAGACGATGGACATCGCTCGTGACAGGGTGTTTGCTGGCGATGGTGATAATGCTCAGTGCTCCGCCTGCCGGAGCGGTGGTTGTGTTCGACTTCGTCCGCGTGATTTCCGGCACCCCACCCAGTGGCTCCGCACCTTGGGCGAGGCTGACCATCCAGGACGAATCGTCAAACACCGTAGGGTTCCAGCTGGATCTTCTATGGAACTCTCCTGATGGTAAAACCCCGTTCGCCGGTTACCTGCTGCTGAACGTGGAGCCGTTCGTGTCGGTGTCACTGGTGCCAGGTTCGGTGTCTGGCGGCGGAAGTATCAGTGGCAGTGGTGTCAACAGCGGCTCGAATAGTTTTACCGATGCGGGCAGTAAATACGACGTGAAAATCGAGTTCGATACTGCTCCACCCGGCGTTCGACTCATCGGCGGAGAGTCGCTGACATGGAAGCTCACGGGAACCGGCTTGACGGAAGGACACTTCAAAGCCCTGTCAGCACCCCTTGGCGATCCGACGAAACGCGACTATGCGCTGTTGCATGTGCAGGGAACAGGCAAGGACGGGAAGGATTCTGGCAAGCTGGGCGTCATCCCCGAGCCGGCGACGCTGATTCTGTTCGGCATGGGGCTGGCGGCGCCGCTGGCGGCTCGCTGGCGCAAACCCTAACCGTACCGTGACCCGGACGAGCAGTCGCCGCCGGAGAAACCTCCGGCGGCTTTTCGTTTTGCGGGTGATTGAAACTTTTTGGAGAGACCCGTCGTCTATAGCAAACGGCGCATCGAGGCGAGGTATCCCAGAGATTCTTCGCTAACGCTCAGAATGACAGGTCTTTTGTCATGCTGAACGGAGTGAAGCATCTCAGAGATTCTTCGCTAACGCTCAGAATGACAGAGAATACGCTCAGAAGGTCAGGGAATACGTTCCGAAGGGCATGGAGCGCGTAACGAAAAACAAGTAGCCCATTGAGGACGATGTCGCATCGGAGGAAGACGCCTATCTAAATGACCTGACGCACCTCGCAAAAACGCCCACCGCGGCGCAACTGGCACACCGCAGGGGGGTGTTTTTGTGCCTCTGCGGGGTGGCACCTTGACAATCACCAATAAGGAGGTTCGAAACGATGGCGTTCGAATTCGCCGCAGGCATGTCCCTGCCCGGTTACTTCCGTGCTGAGACCGTCCGTCGCGTGGTCGAATACGGGCACGAGCTGGCGCACCTGCTGGGCTTCGAGAAGGTGGGCGACATCTTCGACGTGGACGCCGATACCATCCGCGATGCCGTGGAGGTGGTCTATCGGGCGCACGAAGTGGACGAGCTGGAGGACGAGCCTGCCCGCGCATCGAGGCTCGATGTGGTCGACGAGCGGATACGTCAGATTGCGCAGGTTGCGGACAGATACGCGTGTCGGGCAACGGGGTCGCGGCGGGAGAGCCCGCTGGTCCCCGAAGGCTACGAGGTGTATCCGTCGCGCATGATTGGCTTCGTCGCGGTCTGCGGAGAGGGCTGCGGTCCGGTGTACTTCGTCTTTGCGCGGTATCCGCGGGAGGCAGCGCTGATTGACCCGGATATCACCAGCGTGTGGTCGGCTTTGTCAGACCCCAGCGAAAAGAGTGCCTTGCGCGTTTCCGAAGCCCACCTCGTGCAGTGCCACCTGCGCCATGTGTGGCTGTTTCGGCTGGTCAAGAAACGCTTCCCATACCTGCGCCTGTGGGTACAGGATGACGGCGAGTTCTGGCAGAAAGAGGACGTGCATCGACTGTTGGGCAAGGCCGCGGTGTATTCCGCCTTCTTAAGCCTCGTGGCGAATGAGTTGCGGGAAAACGGTTTTGAGGTCATCGTGCCCGACGGCGAAGCACCGCTGACAGAGTAACGGAAAGAAAGCCATTCCGGGGGTCGCGTCCCCGCGTGACCCCCGGCAGCATCCTCTCCCCTAGAGCTGCCCTCCAGTGACGCTGTATGCCTCGCCGGTGATGTAACTCGCCTCGTCCGAGGCGAGGAACACCAGCAGGTTCGTCACGTCATCGTAGGTGCAGCCGCGTCCCAGAGGAACCTGGTCCTCATACTTGCGCCGTACCTGCTCGACCGTCAATCCCCACTTGCGGGCGTACTGCTCATACAGGCTGTCACGCCACAGGGGAGAATCCAGCAGGTTGCCCGGGCAGATGGCGTTCACCCGCACGCCGTACGGCGCGAGGTCCAGCGCGATGCTCTGCGTCAACCCGATGCCCCCGAACTTGCTCGCCGCATACGCGCTGTTGCGGAACGAACCCTTCTTGCCCGACTTGGAGTTAATCTGAATGATGACGCCGCTCTTCTGCTGCACCATCACCTTCGCCGCCTCACGTGCGCACAGGAAGTAACCGTACAGGTTCACGTCCACCACCTTTTTCCACTGCTCGGCGGGGAACTCGGTGATGTCGTGCGCAATCAGGATGCCCGCGTTGGCGACCATGATGTCCAGCTTGCCGAACGCCTGCACGTGGCGCTGCACCATCTCGGTCACATCTGCCTCGCTGGTCACGTCGCATTTCACCACCAGCGTTTTGCACCAGGGGAACTCGGACTCGATATGCTGTGCCACGCCCTGCGCTTTTTCCACCTGCAGGTCCGCCAGAGTCACGCCGATGCATCCCTCGCGGGCGAGGCGAATGGCGATGGCTTCGCCCAGCCCCTGCGCGGCTCCGGTCACGATAGCGGTTTTGCCCTCGAGACGTTTCATCGGTGTCTCTCCCTCCCTGCACGGGACAGGTTCACCGCGAGAAAGGCGCAATCCTGCCGAATCGGACATTCCCTTCGATATTGCTTTTCTCGTGCGCCGGTGCTACAATACACACCGGTAATCTTTTCTGCGAAAGAGGAAGGAAGGTATGAGACTCGTCAGGTTTCTGGGCGTACCCCTGCTAGCGGGGGTACTGGCGGCGGCGGTCGCCGCGCAAACATTACCCATCACCGATTTCGAGACGTCCCCCGCGCCGTCCTCAAACGGTTCAGTGATGTTCCGCCAGCCCAGGCTTCTCCGGATCCACCGGTAGCTTCGTGGACGGCACAGTCAACACCTCGCAAGTTGTCACCGACCGAGCGTTCAGCGGCACCAAGTCGCTGAGGGTGAACTGGAAGTTCCTTCCCGACAAGCCGGGGGCGTGGCTGCGATTGACCACCTACAACACGGCGAACCTGCCGAACCCCGCTCTCGACTTCGCGCACGCGCTCCGCTTCAAGATTTACATAGCGAGCGGAACGCCGGACGTGTACGTCACGCTGGGTGTGCGCGAGACCAACACCACCGCGCCCATTGGTGGGAACGGTGGAGCGAGCGGCGGCATCGAGTGGATTGGCGCCACGAGCGTAGACCCGGGCTATGTGCGCCCCGTCGGCAAGCTGATTACCGCCAAAGACCGGTGGGTGGAGGTGGTATTCAACATCCCGGTGGAACCGGTGCTGCCCTTTGCCGGTAGCACGGCGAACGGTGTGCTGGACGTGCCTCGCGGTACTCTGG
>JAPWUZ010000155.1 GCA_028275265.1 Armatimonadota bacterium
TCAACCTGCGCTTTGACCCCAGCAAACGGCGATTCGTGGGCACTACCAGCAATGTCGCTAGGCTCTCGCTCCGCGTAGACCACATGAAGCCGGGTGCACCGCTCAGTGTCGAGCTGGATGGACAGGTAATCGGTAATATCTCATACCCCAGCCGCGAGCGACAGATATGGCTGGAGAAACAGGGAGGGCAATGGAGGCTTTCATCGGCGCCATCGCCTGCCATGAAGTCGCCCCAACGATACGGAGGCTTCAAGAACGTTTTCACCAACCGACCGGTGCTGGTGTACGGCACCAAAGGCACGCCTGAGGAGAACGCATGGGCTTTGGCGAAAGCACGTTACGATTCGGAGACATTCTGGTATCGCGGCAATGCCACCTTTGAGGTAATCCCCGACATCGAGTTCCAACCGGAACGCTACCGCGACCGGAACGTGGTGCTTTACGGCAATGCCGAGACCAACGCCGCATGGCAACTGCTGCTTGGCGACAGCCCGGTGCAGGTTCACCGCGGCGCGGTGCATGTCGGAGATAAAACTCTCAGCGGCGAGGGTCTTGCCTGCCTGTTCATTCGCCCGCGAACAGGTTCTGCCACTGCACTGGTCGGTGCGGTCGCCGGCACAGGCTTGGCGGGAATGCACCTGACCAACCGACTGCCGTATTTCACCGCCGGTGCAGGCGTGCCCGACTGCCTGGTGCTGTCCACGGACATGCTCACAAAGGGCATGGAAGGTGTGCTTGGAGCGGGCTTCTTCGGCGCGGATTGGAGCGTGCAAAACGGGGAGTTTGTATGGAGGTAGCTATTCCGTCTGAAGCTGCTCCCACAGGTAAACGGTTTTCACCTTCCTGGTGGCAAAGTAGATTCGCAACGTTTCCACTGCCTCAGCCATCGTGTGCTGACGCACCTGCTCCCGCTCGGCAGCGCGCTCCTGTAGCAGTTTATCCCATGTGGAGGTGTCAAACACGCCTTCTCACCCTTTAGAGTCTGACCGCCTTCGCCCAGTTTGTCAAGCGGGTTACTTGCCCGAACCTGCCAGTTGTTTCGCCCGATCGAACACCGCACGAAGCATCTCGCGGGTTAGCTTGCCCGTGAACGTATTCTGCTGGCTGGGGTGGTAACTGCACAGTAACCAGCGGTCGCCGGGCAACGCAAACTCTGCACCATGCGCGAAGGCAGATGTTTTCAGTGAATGCTCGAAACCCAGCTCCTTCAAGGCACGCAGCGTCCACTCATAGGCAATCCTGCCCAGCACCACGAGAACCTTCCACCCGCCGACACAACGCAGCGTCGCCTTCATCCAGTGCTGGCAGTTCTGTAACTCCTCACGGGTGGGTTTATTGGCAGGCGGGGCGCAGTGGCAGACGGCGGTTACCATCACGTCCCGCAATTCCAAGCCATCCTCGCGATGCAGGCTCTCCGGCTGGTTGGCTAACTCCACCTCGTACAGCGTGCGAAAAAGCCAGTTTCCGCTCTCGTCGCCGGTAAAGATGCGCCCCGTGCGGTTTCCTCCGTGTGCGGCAGGAGCGAGACCAACCACCACTATCTTCGCGGCGGGGTCGCCAAAGTTGGGCACGGGCTTGCCCCAGTATTCCCAGTCGCGGTAGGCTCGTCGCCTGGTCTGAGCGACCTGCTGGATATACTCCATCAGACGCGGGCATTTCTCGCACGCCGCGATAGCGACGTTTAGTTTGTGCATGCACCTGCCTCCGTCACCTACCACCTTTTCACCTCCACCTGCGGAAGCAGTTCGCGTACCTGCTGCGCGGTGCAGATGTCCGAGCCGTCGGTCATGGCGGTCGCCGCACCTGCTGCGGTACCCCAGCGAAGAGCCTCGTCCATGGTTCCATTCCGCATCAACACGCTGAGCACACCTGCAATCATCGAATCGCCAGAGCCAATGGTGCTGACCGTACGCACCCTGGGCGGTACCGCCGTCCAGCATCCCTCCGCGCACGCGAGCGCCGCCCCCTTCTCACCGATAGAAACGATAACTACCGGAACCCCTCCAGTGTGTAACTCCTGAGCTGCCCTCGCTGCGTCTTCAACGGTGTCGATTGCCCGCCCCAGTAACCGTTCGGTTTCGTTCTCGTTGGGCTTAATGAGGAAGGGCGAAGCCTTCAACCCCTGCACCAGAGGCTCGCCATCGGCGTCCAGCACCACCTTTGCACCGTGACGTGCGGCGATATCAGCCAGCGTGGCGTAGATATCCGTCGGTACTCCCGACGGCAGGCTACCGCCCAGCGCCACGAACCGCGCGTTTTGGGAGAGCTCCTCCACCACCTTCAGCAACTTGCCGAGTTCTTCTGGAGAAATCTGCGGTCCGCGCTCATTGAGGGCAGTGGGCGGAGAGCCGTCCTCTTCCTGAATGGCGAGATTGGTGCGCGTGCTGCCCTTTACCCAAACAAATCGGCATTCGACACCGTCTACCTTACTCAGCTCGTGCAGCACGTACCTTCCCGCTCTGCCGCCCAGAAAGCCAGTAGCGGTCACGGGCACCCCCAGCCGCTTGAGTACCCTCGCCACATTGACCCCTTTCCCACCGGCGTCTTCTTCGATGCGCAGGATGCGGTTCGTATCATGCGGCACCAGCTGTCTGATGTAGATGAGGCGGTCTACGGAAGGGTTCAGGGTCACGGTGAGTGTCATTGACTTCTGCTCCTTTTGTCCAAACCTCGTTCGCGGTTACGACGCCAGCACCTCGTTCAGCTTCAGCAGGCTTTCATCCAGCACACGAGGCTGTTCCCAGCACGCCCTCAGCGGAACTGCCACCACCTGTCCTCCCTGCACAGCGGTCATCATGCCGCTCTTACCCTGTAGCAACAACTCCACCGCCAGCGCACCAAAACGCGCGCCGTAGATCCGGTCGGTCGCGGTAGGCGAGCCGCCGCGCTGAGTGTAGCCAAGCACGGTAGCGCGCACCTCCTCGCGCAGATACATCTCCACAAAGGTAGCCACCTCCTGCGCTTTCGCCGCGCCTTCCGCGGTGACGATAATCGCGGAACGTTTGCCGCGAGCCATGCCCTGCTTGAGCCGCTCGCAAATCTGCACAGGGTCAAACGGTATCTCGGGGACGAGAATGGCTTCTGCGCCGCCTGCCAGCCCCACTGCCGCCGCGATAAAGCCTCGCGAACGCCCCATCACCTCAATCACGAAGATGCGCTCGAAACTGTCTGCAGTGTCTCGAATCTTGTCAATTGCGTCCATCGCCACCTGCAAAGCGGTATCGTAGCCCAGCGTGTACTCCGTGCCCCCGATATCGTTGTCAATGGTGGCGGGGATACCGGCTACCGCAACCCCTGCGACCTCCTCCAGCTTCGCCGCCCCCCGAAAAGAACCGTCACCGCCGATGACCACCAGCCCTTCGATGCCATTCTCTCTCAGTAGCTGCGCCGCCAGCTGCAGACCCTCGTCGGTCTTGAAACGCTCACTGCGAGCGGTGCGGAGGATGGTACCTCCGCGATTGATAATACCCCCCACTGAGGAGAGGTCCATCGGGCGCAGCCAGCGGTTCAGTAGCCCCTCATATCCGCGCTCGATGCCGATGACTTCCAATCCTGCCACAATTGCCGTGCGCACCACGGCGCGCAAAGCCGGGTTCATGCCGGCGGCGTCTCCGCCACTGGTCAAAACACCGATACGCTTCATCACACACCTCCCGTTACACTTTTTCCAACAGGTCCGCCACCTCAGCATCCGTTGGCAAAGCAGGAATAGCTCCAGCACGGGTGGCGGTAATTGCCCCAGCGGCATTGGCATAGAGAAACGTGCGCTGCAGGTCTGAGTCGCTCAGGTTGCGCACCCCCTCGCGCCCTTTCGCCCTTTTGCGCAGCTGCACCAGCATCGCGGCGACAAAGGCATCCCCACAGCCCACGGTCTCCACTACTTCCACGGGTATCCCTGAAACTGCCCCGCTACGGGTGGGGGTCGCGTAGTAACATCCTTTCTCCCCTAATGTGACCACAACCAGCACCAGCTGCGGAAACAGGCTGAACAGATGGGCAACGCCCACCTCTGGCGTGCGGACGCCGGTGAGAAACTGCAATTCGGTCTCGTTCATCTTCACGACGTCGGCAAAGCGCAAGCCCGCCTCCATCTGTTGCTTACCCTCTTCCTCGCTGCGCCACAGGGCAGGACGCATGTTTGGGTCGTAAGAGATGAGGGAACCGCTTTCACGGGCTATCTGCAAAGCAAACAGCGTCGCGCTGCGCACCGGCTCGTCCAGCAAAGAGATGGAACCGAAATGGAATATCTTCGCCCGGCGCAGGCGGTGGGTGTCCACATCGCCCGGTTCGTACAACATATCCGCGCTGGGGTTGCGGTAAAAGATAAAGTCAGGTACGCCTTCCTTCGTCAGCGAGACGAACGCCAGCGCGGTGCGCGCTTTCTCGTCGAATCGCATGCCCCCGACGTCTACCCCATACTGGTAGAGGGTATCTCGGAGCAGGTAGCCAAACGGGTCTACTCCCACTTTGCCCAGAAACGCACTGCGCACACCCAACTTTGCCACGCCGACCGCGACGTTCGCCGGTGCGCCGCCCGGCGCAGGCGTAAAGCCCTTCGCCTCCGCTATCGTCACGCCTTTTTGTTGAGCCACCATATCGATGAGCGCCTCGCCAAGGCACACAATCTCCGCCACCGTTGCCACCCCTTTGCTCACGACTTATCGCAGTAATACGAGCTGAGCAGGGCGATTTCCTGTTCCACCGAACCGTCTTGCCGGTGTTGGAGAGCGGAGAAGGACGCCCCTTCTTTCTGCAGGCGCGGGGATGCGGGTGAGGTCAAGCGGAACCCCCTCTCCCGCAGCGCGGGGAGAGGGGGAAGGAGGTGAGGGTGAGAGCTACTTTCGCCCAAAACGTCGCCCCAGCCCGATAGCCAAACCGCCGATGCCCATCAACAGCATCGTGCCCGGCTCGGGAATGACGGGACTCGGTCCGCCCAGATTGCCGTAACGGAACGCGCCGACTGCCCAGTCCACATCCGAGCTGAACACTACGTAGGCGATGGGCACGTCCGACTGTGCGGCGAACAGGCGTGCACCCGCATAACCATCCACGTCCCGCGTGATGGTTCCCAGCAGGTTGTCCGCGGCGTCGTAGAACCTGGCGACCATGGTGTGAAGCTCAAAAGGATTCGGTTCGGCCTCGAAGCCGAAGATGTTTACCGGCGTCGCCAGACCGAAGCGCAGCACGGTGGCACCGTTTGAGTAAAATACGGGAAGAGTGTCACTGGGACCTCGCTGCGAATCCGGCGCCTGGCTCCACGTCGCCCAACCGCCCCCAGGAGCGGTACGCTTGTTAACGGGGTAAGCCGCTGAGCCATCCGCGAGGCTGAAATACACCGTCTGCGTTCCATCGGAGATGGACGTGACATTGGTGAAATTGGGGATAGCAGAAGGGTCGATGTAGTTCGTGGCTGCCAGATAGGCAGCGTCGGGGCTGGAAATGGGCGTGAACGTCAGGGCGAACGCGCCCATGCTCGTCAGCAGCATAAGTCCTGCGGCCGCCGCAAAAACCGTAGCCAGTCGTTTCATAGCGAACCTCCCTTTGCCAGGATTTTTATCACCCCTGTAAAGGAGCAAGAAACGTACCAAACCGCCTGTGCATGGTACGGGTTTGCGTCGGGAAATGGGTATAAACCGGCAGTTCTATCAGGGAGGTGCGAAGCGGTTCAACAGTCTGTGTCAGTCTAAGCTTTAGCGAAGAATCTCCGAGATGCTTCACTTCAGCATGACGATCAGGCTTCCGAATGGTTGGAGCCTTCTTCCTGCTGAGCGGTGGACGTGTTTCGCGTGGGGGGAGGTGCGAGCACCCGCGTCGCCTCCTCCAGCATCTGGCGGTAAATCTTCTCCTTTTGCTGTCGGCTGAGGCGTTCGCCTGTTGTCCAGAACCAGTAAGCACTCTTACCCACCACATACGTACCGGCGTAGGCAATGGCTCCTTTGACCAGCAACCCCACCCCGCCCGGCACCATCCCCACAAACACCCGCGCCAGCGAACGCCAGCCCATCGCTCCCGCCACCACCGGCACAATCTCCTTCAGGCGGTCGCGCGTGTGGTAGGGCATGCCCAGCGCAGCGGCGATTTTCAGCAGCAACAATATCTGGTTTTTAGTGAGCATCACGATGTCCGCCACCGCCGCGGGTGGCAGGAACATGCTGGCAACCGGAATGACCCCCGGTATCGCCGAGAGCATGGCAATCTGCCCGTTGACCCGTGATGCCTCTTTGGTCAGGTACTCGATCGCTGGCTCGCGAAATATCGGAAACCGCCTTGCCAGCGCAACTGCCAACCCCGGCAAGTCGTTGACGATGCGCCTCGCCACCACAACACCGTGTTCCGGCAACAGCCATGTGTAGTGTTCGCCCAGCAGGGGTTCCTCTGCACCACCGCAGTCAATGAAGATGTCTGCAGGTTCCGAAGGCACTCTCGGCGAGCAAACCAGAAACGCACGG
>JAPWUZ010000179.1 GCA_028275265.1 Armatimonadota bacterium
TGTACTCCCTCCTTACGCGCTTTGCGCAGATTTCTTGTCGGCTATCGCCTGAACGGTATAGACGAAATCACGCAGGATACCCTGCAGAGTGCCCACCAGTCCGGTGATAGGCGACTGCAGTCCACCCACCACCTGTGCAATCAGCACCTCGCGTGGCGGTAGTTTCGCCAGTTCCTGAACGGCGTCCGCACTGTAACGTTTACCGCCCAGAACAGCCCCCTTCACCGTCAGCACGCGCAGTTCCCGAATGGCATCCGCTATCGCCTTGGCAGTTGCTGCTTCGTCGCCGTGGATAAAGGCAACAGCGGTTGGACCCTCCAAGATGTCGTCCAGGTTATCGCTGATAAGCCCCTGAGACGCGAGTTTGAACAGCGTGTTCTTCACCACACGGTACTCCGCCTGATTCTGGCGGAGCTGCCGGCGCAGCTGGGTAATCTGAGATACGTTCAGCCCGCGATAATCGGTGAAGATAACGCCTTTCGACGTGCTCAGCCACTGGCGGATTTGTTCCACCTGCGCCACCTTTTGCGGGTTGGGCGTTGCTCGCACGCGGTATCCACCTCCTTTCTGTTGGCGCGCTCCAAAGCACAACGGGGAACCCTGCCAGAGGCGAGGGTTCCCCGTACCACAAAAGCCCGCCGCATTCGTCCTGCGGCGCGGTGTGATATTCCGGTTGTTCCTTGCGTCGCCTCGGCAGGCGGAGACCCCATTAAGCTCTTTCGAGCGCCTGCTTTCTTCGGACAAGCGGTACTGATTATACTGCAAGAAGCGGGCAAATGCAACCCTCCGGTTATCTGCCGATTGCAGAATCCCGTTTCCTTTTGAGATAAGCCACCTCCGCCTGCACCATCTTCGCGAAAGACGCGCCGGCAGGCACGGTGAACTCCGCGTGTACCGAACAGGGTCCTGCAAATCCATCCTTGGCCAGCAGGCGAAACACCTCGCCCCAGGCAACGCCTCCCTGTCCGGCAGGAACGCATTCCCACTGCAGCTTCTGCTCATCGCCTGATGGCTGCAGGATGGGCTTGTAGTCTTTCAACCCGACCATCGCCAGGTATGGTTTGACCATTGCCAGAGCAAAGGCGAAAGGCTCCCCGTTCACTACCAGATGTCCGGCGTCCAGATACGCTCCAATGGCAGCGGGGTCAAGGTCGCGTAACAGGTGCATGAGCGCGGCAGCGTTCAAACCCATGTATCCCATTCCGCTATGCGTGTGGTAAACCACCTTCACGTTATAGCGGCGAGCCAGCTTCTGCCAGCCATCCAGCGCGCGGCGAACGTTATCCACTTCCTGCCAGTACTGCCCTTTAGCTGGGTCAAACAGGAAGTAGCCGAGCTTGAGAATGTGCACATTAGCGACGTCCATCGCGTGCAGTAAAGGTTCCACGTATGGCGTGGTAGGATAGAGCAGGCTCGTCTCACCTGTCACAGCCAGTACCGGTTGGGCGGACTCTGCCAGACGCTTCGCCGCCACAGGAAGTGCATGTTCCACATTGTCCGGGTTCACCGGATGTCCCTTTCGCACGGCAAGGTCCCAGCCTTCCGTGCCCAGATCCCGCCCCAATGACACCAGCCCGTCGATGTCATATTGCGGAAACATCTTACTGAAAACGACGATGCGCATTGCCTGTTCCTCCCTTCACTGTTCCAGAGGCAGTACCGGTCGCCTGCCCCGAATCCGTGCGATTTGCCCGGCGCGGCGCACGTCCGGAGGAACGCCCATGTTGTAGTTGTCGCGGTCCATGCTGCGCGCCCTCTCAATGCTGCGAAAAGCCTCTTCTATCTGTCCCGCGCGCGACTGCGCACAACTCAGCACCACCACCGCCCAGGGGTCGTCTGCGGACTGTCTGACCGCTTTCTGTGCCAGTTCCACCGCAAGCCGTTTGTCCTGAGTGCAGAGCGATTGCCCGCACAACACCCATGCGTCATCGGGGCGGATGCTCGCCGCCAGTTCAAAGTAGCGCGAAGCGGTCGCGATGGAGCCTACCGCCAGTGTCTCGTAGCCTTTCTGCGCCAGAGCCAGCCAGTTCAGCGGGTTGCGCAGCAGGGCATCGCGGAAATGGTCTTCGGCGCGCGGGAAGTCGCGTGTCTCCGCAAAAGCGGTCATCAGCAACGTATCCACCCACTCGGGTGCCCTCCCTTGAGAGTGAAGCGGCACCAGAATACGCAGCGCGTCGGAAGCTTTCATCTCTCGCAAAGCGATTTCAGCACGCGCCAGTGCCAGCAGGGTTGCTGCTTCGTCGGTTCCCTGCAGGCTCTCCAAAACGTTACGTGCCTCGGTGGTTCTGGCGCGTGCTGCTTTTATCAGCGCACGGTATATGCTGACCACCGTTTTGTCTTCTGCCTGTCGCTCCGCCAGGTTGCACATCCGTTCCGCATCCCGCCATCTTCCGGCAAGCAGATAACAGCGTGCAGCAGACAGAAAGTTTTGCCTGTTGCTACCTGCTTGCAGATAGGTCGTTGCTGCCTCTTCCAGCCTGCCCAAACGTGCCAGCGCGTGGGCTTTCTCCTGAGCCGTTTTCGCCTGAGAGAGAAGCAGCTCCCCCCCACGTCTGGCAGTCTCTATCGCCGATTGCAGAGAGGCAAAGCGTTTCTCCTGGTCCACCGTCTGCGCGAAGGCTAATCGCACATGCGCTTGTGCCAAGGTCTCAAAGGTTTCGGGAGAGGGTGAGAGCTTGACCGCCTGCTCCGCGCTCTCCACCGCTTTCGTCCACTGAGATAATCCCAGCCACGCACGCGCCAGCAGATAGTGTGCTTGCCCATCGTTCGGGAGCAGGCGCACCGCCCGACGTGCCGCCTTCAGCGCGTCGTCCCATCGCCCCTCCGCCACATGTTGGCGAGACGCCTCCAGATAAAAAGCTCCTCCGCGCGATAAGCCGTTGTCCACCACATAGCGCACCTCGGTGGACATCGTGCGGTCATTCATATCCAGCACGCGCAGTGTCAGCACGTGTTCGCCTTCTGATACGGAAAGAGTATCCCATGTCCACGTGTAGGGCGTACTGGTATCGCTGCCCACCAGGTTGCCATCAAGCAGGAAATCCACCCGTTTCAACGGCTCGCTGGATGTCACACGTATCTCGACGATATCCGACACCGTACTCCCCGCCTCGGGGACCACCGTCAGACGCGGTGGGAACCCCATCACGATGGCGATTGCCAGCCAAAACAGCGTTTTCATTGTTCTACCTCCTCTTCTTCACCGCTTTCCACGCCACGGCAGGACACCCTCAAACGGGAGTATCCGTTGTTGAACAGCACGCTGACCACCACCACCGGCATCGTCTGCCCATCTGGCGGCTGAAACGAGGCTTCTGCGCGTTCCAACGGTCTGACATTTGCCAGTACCACGGTATCGCCTGCCGCGGCATCTTCCAGAGCGAAACGCAGTGCCTTCCACAACTCGCTACCTGCGTTGATGACCGTTACTTTAGCCGCCTGCTCGTCCCAAGAGACTGTTACCACCACATTCAGCAAAGCCGACGACAGTTCCGACAACCCATCAATTAACGATTCCGCCTCATCGGTTACCTCTTTCAGCGCAGCTCGCTGGGACGCCACCGCCCTGATTCCGCTGACCAGAAACAACATTCGGTGTACGCCGCGCGCCATCATCCGCACATTGCCCCTGCGCAGATTGGCCCGTACCTGTCGCCAGTGGCTATCCGCCTCACGCATGAGCGAAGCCAAACGGGATAGCATGCCAGCGGGTGCTTTGCTCTGCCATATCGACCGCCGAAGACCAACGAGCGTTTTATCGATTTGTTGTGACCTCTCTGAAAAGCGCAGCACCAGCCCTGCGCCGGGTTGAAGCCACTCCGTTCGCTGCACCTTTCTGTCCGCTGTGTGTTGTAGCAGCCCGTTGCGCCGCTCGATGGTGACAATCTTTCCTCCGCTGGTCAGTGTCAATCGCTCTGTGGTGTAAACTCCTGCGGGCAATTCTCCTTCTATTGCTACCCTGAGTTTCTGAGGCGAGCTGTTCCACAACGCCAGCGTCCATGTGCGCTCCTGCCGTAGAGCCACAGCACGTAACTGCTCATTGCTGCTCTCGCAGACCAGATTTTCTGCATCGTCCCATCCCGTCCATCGCGCGACGCTTGCGAGGTCGCCCACAGGCTCGGCTGCGCCGACAAACTGGTGAAACGGCACTAGAGGTGTCTGTGCGCTCTGGAAGTACCACCTCACTTTCTCCTCCGCCTGCGCCCACGCGATATGCAAACACCCCACGCTCAGGAGTATGCTAGCCGCCAGAAGTTTCATTCTCTGTTTCCTCCCCTGGCAATCGCCGACGCAAACGCCGTTCGAACTCGTCGCGAGGCAGTAATATTCGCCTGTCACAGTGCGTGCAAACCAGACCCACGTCTGCCCCCAATCGCACCACCCGCCAGCGGTTGGCTCCACAGGCATGGGGCTTGCGCAACGCCACGTAATCTCCTATTTGCACCGGCAGGATTTCCATGTGCGTCGTCCAATTTCCCTTGTATCCGATGCATTTACCAAAGGGGGCTAACCCTTATGGAGATACGCGCTCCTTATCCTCATGAGCTGGACGAGATGTTGGAACTGATGTGTCGTGCTTTTGACCTGGACGTCGATCTGGCACGAGATATATTTTACTCCGACCCCTTCTTTGACCTGCTGGAGCGACGGGTGCTTGTGGACAAGGGAAAGTTGATTTCCTGCTTGACCCTGGTGCCCGGTGTGTTCGCGCTGGGCAACGTGCGCATACCTCTGGCAGGAGTGGCAGGCGTTGCCACACACGAAGAGTACCGGCGCAGAGGCTACGCTGGCGCGCTCTTGCGGGATACGATAAAACTGATGTACGACAAAAAAGTGCCTTTGTCCATGCTACATCCTTTTTCACCTCGCTACTATCGGAAGTTCGGTTGGGAAATCGCTTCGGTAGAATGGTGGTGCGAGATACCCTCCCATCTGCTGCTGCCCTGTTCCGAGAGCCGTTTTGTCCGCCCCTATCGGGAGGGTGACCTGCCGCACCTGAACCGTTTGCATGACATCTACCTGCACAATACTCCCGGCGGTTTCGAGCGCGAGCCGGCTCGATGGCAGTGGATTATGCGACAAAAATATCAGTGCGTGGTTGCCGATTTTCACGGGGCGGTGGAGGGCTATCTGATTTACGACATGCAGTCTGGACGCAATCGTGTAGAAGTTCGGGAGATTATCTTTATCACATCCCGCGCTCAACGCGCCCTGCTGGGTTATCTCTCCAGCGGCAATCTGGCGGAAAAGATAGGCGTTGTCGCCCCTGTCTACCATGTCCAGCACTGGAGCACCTGGATAACCGAGAACGAGGATGACCTTTTGCTGGATGCTCGCGGGGGGCTGCGTCCTACCTACATGCTGCGCATCGTTCATCTGCCCTCCCTGATCGATTGCCTGCGCCCACACTGGCGAAGCTGGCAGGGAGCCATTCGTCTCGTGGTCGAAGACAGCTTTATCCCCGGAGGAAAACAGCAAGCACTGCTCACAGGCGAGGATAGCACACAACCCGTTAAGACCACACAGTGGGCACAGGGTAGCGTGCAAATATGGAGCCAGATAGTCGGCGGCTATCTCGCTCCTTCGGAAGCGTATTCAGCAGGTCTCATCACGCTGTCTGATCCACAAGTGGCAGATACACTGGATGACCTGTTCCCGAAATACTACCCATTCGCCACGATAGCCGAGAGGTTCTGACCTACTCATCCAGCATACCGGTGCTGTTTCCGG
>JAPWUZ010000156.1 GCA_028275265.1 Armatimonadota bacterium
CACTGCCCGAAGCCGCACGGCAGAAGCTCACCCAGGTCAAGCGCCGCCTGCTCGCCGATGTGCAGATAGAAGTGAGCGGCAACCGCAAGCTTATTGTCAAGATTACACCGAGGGAGTAGCATGAAACTGCTGACCTTCGTGGGACCAAACACCTATAACCAAACGACCTATGTGTGGGATGTGCACCGCTACGAGACGGAGTTCATCGCGGAGGCGCTGGCATTATGGCTGCCGTTCGATAAGGTCGTGGTGTTTCTCACGGAGAAAGCGAAGGCAGGTACAAACTGGACCCAGTTAAGTCAGCGGCTGCAGAAATGGGATGTACAAGAGGTTCCTATCCCAGATGGGAGGACAGAAGAGGAGGTCTGGGAGATTTTCGACCGCGTCATAGCTAGCGTCGAGCACGGGGACGAAATCGCCATAGATGTGACCCATGCCTTCCGCTCGTTACCGATGGTGCTGGTGGCGGTAGCTGCCTTTCTGCGCACGGTGAAGGAGGTACGGGTCAGACATATCTTCTACGGATGTTACATGGAAGGCGAGCCGGAGTCTCCCGTGATTGACCTGAACCTGCTGCTCGAGCTGCTGGACTGGATGGAAGCCACCCGACGCTTCAAAGAGACGGGCGACGCCCGCTGGATCGGACAGGCACTCAAAGACACGCACAACGGGCTGCGCCGTGAGAAAAAAGGGGAGCCGACCGAGCTCAAGGGAGCGGGAGACAGGCTCATCACCCTGTCGCAGGCGTTACATCTTGCCCGTCCCATCGAAGCCGCCAATGCCGCGCAGCAACTGCGAGACCTGCTGCCGAAGGCGTCAGCGGAAATTCAAACATGGGCGAAACCCTTCAGCCTGCTCATTGACCGTCTGCAACGGCAGGTAGGGCAACTGGCTTACGAAAAAACCGACGTCCTGGACAGTCAACATCTGGAGAAGCAGCTGCAGTTCATCGAACAGCTGCAACGCTACGGTCTGGTCACACAGGCGACGCAGATGGCGCGGGAATGGGTAGTGAACTGGGCGATTTGGTACAGTAATGACAGAAAAGCCCTGTCGCAAGAGGAGTGGTTGGACCACTGCAAGAGAGGGAACATGGAAAACACCCTGTCTGGTGCCTTTCGCGGTGGGGAAGAGGCACCTCCTCCCGATTGGCTGAAAGACCCCAATTTGGTAGCCATTCTTCGAAAGCTTTGGCCTGCCCTCGCCGACCTCCGTAATGACTTCGCGCACTGTGGAATGCGCATACAAAGGCGCGATTCAAAGGATTTATACGACCAAACCCAGAACTTATTCCCGCAGCTTCGCGACCTGTGGCAAAAAAGCGAAGAATAGCGGGAGGAGAAAATGTCTCGGCGTATCCTGAGCATTCTGGCGGGCTGGGTGTTGCTCGCCAGCATCTGTTTTGCGGAGAAGGTAACCATCTACCGCGATACATGGGGCGTGCCCCATATCTACGCGCAGACCGAGGAGGGCGCCGCCTACGGACTGGGATGGGCGCAGGCGGAAGACAGGCTGGAGCAGCTGCTGAAGAACTATCGTCTCGCCGCCGGCACGATGGCAGAGGTCTTCGGGGAGCAGTGGATAGAACACGACTGGCTGCAGCGGTTCGTCGGGCACGAGGAGGTCAGCCGCCGCCGTTACCGCGAACTGCCTGCCAAAATCCGCGCGGTCATCGAAGCCTACCAGCAGGGTGTCAAAGACTACATGAAGGCGCACCCTGAGCAGGTTCCCGCTTGGGCGCCGAAGATCGAACCCTGGCAGGTGGTTGCGCTGGGGCGGTATATTATCTTCAACTGGCCGATGGGACGTGCGCTGGCGGAACTGCAGCGGCGCAACGAGGTCAACCTGCCCTTCAGCTCCAACCAGTGGGCGGTGCGTCCCGAACGCACGGTGGAGGGCTGCGCCATTCTGCTGATTGACCCCCATATCCCCTGGGACAACGAGTTCCGTTTCTACGAGTTCCGCGCGCACGGGGGCGAACTGCATATATCCGGTTTCGGGCCACTGGGCGCGCCACTGCTGGGGTTGGGGCATAACCGCTATCTGGGCTGGGCGGCAACCACCGGCGGTCCGGATACCACTGACATCTACGTGGAAGAGGTAAACCCGAACAACCCCCTCCAATACCGCTACGAGGGCAAATGGCGCAACATGACGGTGCGTAAGGTGCGCATCAACGTCGCTGGCAAGCCACCGGTGGAGCGAGAGGTGCACTATACTCACCACGGACCGATTTTCCTGCGTGAGGGAAACCGTGCCTACGCCGTCGCTTCGCCGTACATGAACGAAGTGGGCTTTGTGGTGCAGCTGTACCGCATGGCAACCGCCCGCAACCTGAAAGAGTTCCAGCAGGCGATGGCAATGAACCATTTCATGGAGCAGAACGTGATGTATGCCGACGTGGAGGGCAACATCTTCTACGTGCGCACCGGGCGCGTGCCCGTCCGCCCGAAGGGCTATGACTTCAGCAAACCCGTTCCTGGCAACACCCGTGCTACCGAATGGCTGGGTATCCACCCCATGAAGGACCTGGTGCAGCTGTTGAACCCTTCGCGGGGCTACATGCAGAACTGCAACATCGGTCCCGACAACATGCTGGTGAACTCCCCGCTGACGGCGGATAAGTATCCCGAATACATCTACGGCACACACCCCAACGAAAACAACTCGCGCGGCAGGCGGGCGGTGGAATTGTTGGAGAAAACCCCCCGCATGACGCTGGCACAGGCAATCGCGATTGCACTGGACACCCACGCCGACATGGCGGAACAGTGGAAGGATGCGCTGGCATGGGCAATCGAACACACGTCCGACCGGCAGCTGGTGGCGAGTCTGCAACCCGCCATCACCCTGCTGCAGCAGTGGGACGGCTTCATGAACGCCGACAGCGCAGGCGCAACGCTATTCCGCTTCTGGCGGGAAGCCATCAAGCGATTCACACCGCCGATTGACCCCGAAGCAGTGCGTGCCCGCAAACCGCTAACCGCTGAACAAGGCGATGCTCTGCTGAAGGCACTGGCACAGGCGGTAGAGGAGATACGCAGCCGCTACGGACGGCTTGAGGTGCCCTGGGGTGAGATACACCGCGTGCGCCGTGGCGGCAAGTCGTGGCCCATATCGGGAGGAGAAACCGGAGGCGGGCAATGCCTGCGCGCCGTTGGCTCCCGCATGGAACAGGACGGTGTCTTCTATGGTTACACCGGACAGAACTGGACGCAGGTGGTGTTGTTTCGCAAGGGAGCGGTAGAGTCCTACAGTGCCAATCCCTACGGTCAGAGCGACCGTCCGGACTCGCCGCACTATACAGACCAGGCAGAGAAGCTGTTTAGCAAGAACCTCCTGAAGCCTACATGGTTCGAGCGCGAATGGCTGGAGGGGCACATCGAATCCACCACTGTGCTGGAGTGGAAGTAGGCGGTTCGTTCCCAGAGCATCAGCGTGGCGTCCCTGAAAGTCGGGAGAATGGGACGCCCGCTCTCAAAATCACATAAGGAACGATGCAGCTGGGGCAGGACGCGCACCTGCTACAGGTCTCCGCTCTGTAGCATGAGTTTCACGCGCAGGATTGCCGCCACGCTGATGGCGTCGGTGATTTCGCCTGCGCATACCATGCGGTACGCCTCCTCGAAAGGCACCCGTCGCACCTGTAGCTGCTCGGTGTCTTCCGGTTGCGCCGTGCCCATGCGCAGCCCACGCGCCAGGTACACAATCGCAATTTCGTCTGTCACGGAGTTCGACAGGTGCATCCGCAGGATTTCGCGCCACTCGTCTGCCTCCATGCCCGTTTCTTCCTTCAGCTCGCGCTGTGCCGCCGCTAACGGTTCCTCGTCCAGCCTGCCGCCGCCTTCGGGGATTTCCCATGAGTAGCTGCTGAGCGTGTAGCGATACTGACCCACCAGCCATGTATAGCCCTCCTTGTCCAGCGGCAGCACACCGATAGCGCGGTTCTTGAAGTGTACCACCCCGTAGATTCCCTCTCCTCCAGAGGGCTTGATGACCTGATGCTCCGTCACCGAAATCCACGGGTTGTCGTAAATTGGGGTGGAGCTGAGCGTACGCCATGGGTTGTTCTCTGAAACAGACATAGCGATTCTCTCCCTCAAGTGCTCACGTGAAACGATACGGCATGGAGCTGATATTTCCTGCGACAGCAAAGACGGATACACTTACCCCCCGAAGTCGCTTGACAAACCGCCTGCAGAACGTTTACAATCTATCCCTGCAGGGCGCAAACTTCGGTGGGATTGGGGAAGGATGGACGGTTCATTACCCGCCAAAACACCATCTCCGCGAGCGGCGGCTTCTCCCGCTTTTGCCCGCCAGAGGAGTCTGGATGACGAAGTGCGCTTCGTCAAAGGGGTGGGCGAGGCTCTGGCTCAGGTGCTTGCCAAACTGAACATCTACACCGTGTTCGACCTGCTGATGCACCTCCCACGACGCTACGAGGATCGCACACACTTTCGCACCCTTTCTCAAGTAGTTCCGGGCGAAGCGGTCACGGTGCACGGGAGCATCGTTGCCGTGGATAACGTCTCCCCGCGCCCGAAGATGACCATCACGAAGGTCATTATCGATGACGGCACGGGCACTCTGGAACTGGTATGGTTCAATCAGCCGTATCTGAAGGACAAGTTCCTGAAGATGCGCGGGCAGGACATTGTGGCGTACGGCGTGGTGCAACAGGCACCCTATCACTACCAGATGCAGACGCCGGAGTGGGAGCCGTTGACGGACAGCGACCCACTCGCCGCACACCGCATTGTGCCTGTGTACCCGTTGACGGAGGGATTGCCGCAGTCGCGCCTGCGCCGCATCATGTACAACGCCCTGCAGACCTACGAGCCGGTACTGGTAGACTGTTTGCCCGCAGACCTGCGTCGCCGGCTGAACCTGATGCCTTTCGCGGAGGCGGTGCGCAACGCCCACTTCCCCGAAAGCATGGAACATCTGGAGCGCGCGCGCCGACGGCTGATTTTCGAAGAGTTCTACCTGCTGCAGTTGCATATCGCCCAGCGCAAGATAGCGGAGACCACCGGCGCACCCGGTATCCGTTTCCGCATTGATAAAGAGGTGCTGTGGCGCAAGCTGCACGAGATAGTGCCCTTTGACCTCACCAACGCCCAGAGGCGCGTGATTGAAGAAATCTGGAGCGACATGGCGCGGGAGTACCCCATGAATCGCCTGCTGCAGGGGGACGTGGGTTCGGGCAAGACCATCGTGGCGGCGGCGGCGATACTGGCGTGCGTGGAAAACGGCTATCAGGCGGCGGTGATGGTTCCCACCGAAATCCTTGCGGAACAGCATTTCATCGTGCTGTCGCGCCTGTTCCGCAAACTAGGCATCATTGTAGACCTGGCAGTAGGCAGTCTCACTCAGCGCGGTAAAAAGTCGGTGCGCGAGCGCATCGCCACAGGCATCACGCAGGTGGCAGTGGGCACGCACGCGCTGATTCAGGAGGGCGTGGAGTTCCGCAAACTGGGGCTGGTGATTATCGACGAGCAACACCGCTTTGGGGTACTGCAACGCGCCGCCCTGCGTGAAAAGGGTGAGAACCCTGACGTGCTGGTCATGACCGCAACGCCCATCCCTCGCACGCTGACCATGACCCTGTACGGCGACCTCGACCTCTCTATCATCGACGAACTTCCGCCCGGGCGCAGACCCGTGAAAACGCACCGCAAACGCGCCCACCAGCGTGCGCAAGTGTATGAGGCCGTACGCAAGCTGATTCAGCAGGGACAGCAGGCATACGTCGTCTGCCCACTGATAACCGAGTCCGAGAAGCTGCAGGTTAAGGCGGCAGAGGAGCTGGCAAAGCACTTGCAGGAGGAGGTGTTTCCCGAACTGCGCGTGGGTTTGCTGCATGGACAGATGAAGCCGATGGAGAAGGAAGAAATCATGGAGCGATTCCGCGCGGGCGAGATAGACATCCTCGTTTCCACCACGGTCATCGAGGTCGGCGTGGATGTGCCCAACGCCTCGGTGATGGTGATTGAGGATGCGGAACGATTCGGTCTGGCACAGTTGCATCAGCTGCGTGGGCGCGTGGGGCGGGGGGCACATCAGTCCTACTGCATCCTTATCAGCGACTCCAACGGTGAGGACGCCAATCGGCGTCTGGACGTGTTGGTGCGCACCAATGATGGTTTTGTGATTGCAGAGGAAGACCTGCGCCTGCGCGGCCCGGGCGAGATTTACGGCACCAGGCAGAGCGGCGTGCCATCCTTGCGCGTAGCGGACATCCTGCGCGATGCGGAACTGCTGGAGCTGGCGCGGCAGGAAGCGTTTAACACGGTGCGCGCTGACCCCGAACTTAAACAACCCCAGCACCGCCTGCTGCAGAGCGCGATGCAGCGCAACATGCCGAGGGCGGTGCTGGCAACGGTGAGCTGAAATG
>JAPWUZ010000157.1 GCA_028275265.1 Armatimonadota bacterium
TGGGCGTCAGCGGTCCGGTGCCGCCGGTTGCGCCTCCCTGGGGCGGTAACGGTTTTGCCACCGGTTCCTTTCAGTTCTTTGTAGAGCATTACGGTGCGCTGCCGTTTAACGGATTTATGCTTTACAAGGTCCTGGACCCCGACCGCCTGCAGGTGTTTCAGCCGCTCGGACCGCCGCTGGAAGCCACCGTCAGCGCAGACGGCAAGAGTCTGCGCATGGTGATCGATTTCGGTAGCATCGCCAGGGACGGGCAAGAGCCTGCCGATATCCGGGTTCTTCAAATCAACATCATCGCCACCGATCGCACCCCCAAAGACCCTACGGACACCTCCTTGAAGATGTGGGATGCTCTGGGCGATTCGCGCCAGTTCCCGAACAGCTACCTCACCATCCAGACCGACACCGACCGCATAGTCCGCAACAGCGACATCAATCTGGAACCTGCAGGGGATGTGGTCAACGGCAACGACCCCGATTTAGACATTGTGGACTGGCAGATAGAGGTAAGGTCATAAACGAAAACCCCTCTCCCGTCGCGTGGGAGAGGGGCGAAGGGTGAGGGCAGCTATAACTTCTGCTTCCCGCTTTCCGTCAGGCTATAGCGCCCTTCTTTCTCTTCAACCAGACCCGCCTGTGCCATTTCGCGCAGACCGCTACGCACCCGGAAGAGGGGAAGCCCTGTGACATGCACAATCTCCTCTGGCGTTGCAGACTCGCTGAGGGCTTCCAGTATCTTCCGTGCTGATGCGGTCAGCGTGCCGTCTGCGCTGATACATGCCATCGCCTACAGCTCCTTCTTGCACAGGTACCAGTCAGTGCACTCATATCCCGCTTTGACGCGCTCTTCCGCCTCCTCCAGCGTCCTGGGCGCAGGCACGATGACCTTATCGCCCGGCTTCCAGTTGGCAGGAGTGGCGACCTTGTACTTGTCGGTGGTCTGCAAAGCGTCGACCAGTCGCAGAATCTCGTGCATGTTGCGCCCTGTGGTCAACGGGTAGTAAATCATCGCCCGCAGGATGCCGTCGGGGTCGATGACAAACACACAGCGCGAGGTCTCGGTCTTGCTCTCGCCGGGCATAATCATCCCGTAGAGCGTGGCGACCTCTTTGTTCAGGTCGGCGATAATCGGGAAGGGGATTTCTACGCCTGTCTTCTCCTTGATATTGCGCACCCATGCGATGTGTGAGTACACACTGTCGATGCTCAAGCCCAGCAAGTCCACCCCGCGCTTCTGCAGCTCCGGATAGATTTCCGCAAAGGCGATAAACTCCGTGGTGCAAACAGGGGTGAAGTCCGCCGGGTGTGAGAACAGGATGAGCCAGCGTCCACGGTAGTCGGACAATCGGATGACCCCATGCGTGGTCACGGCTTCAAAATCAGGGGCAGGCTCGTTCAAGCGGGGCAAGCCAACAGGCTTCACGACTTCCGTCACCTCGGTCGACATCGCACACCTCCTCCGTCGGATAGTCTATGGAACCACGAAACCCGCAACGATGCGGTGGTTCTATCCCTAAGAATACCCCAAAACGATGCCAATTTGCAAACGCCTAACGCTTGCGCTGCTGTCGGCTCTTCAGGAACTCCTCTTCCGCCTTTTCGAGGTCTTTCAGCGTTTTGCGTTTGGGCACCTCAGCGGGAGAGGTGATGGATGCCTGTGCTTTCTGCTGGGGAGGAGTCTGCTCTTTTGCCGAAGAGGCACGCGCCTTCGGCTCAGAGGCCGCGGTGTCGGCGGCAGACCTGGAGGCAGCGCGGATCGCCGCGGGTTTGCTCTCCGGCTCGGCGGTTTTGGCGGTAGATGTCGCGCGGGTGCGTTTGCCTTCGGGTTGCAGGTCCTCCACACGCACCAGCAGCACGTAATTCAGGTGAAACTCGCGTTCTTCGGGCGTCAGGCGGGAGCGTGCCTCTTCCGAGAGGCTCTCAATCCATCGGTTCTTCATGCGCTCCTGCGCCTCGGTGTGGCGGGTCAGCACCACCTCCGGCAGGCTATCCAGGTCCACCTGAACCGCGGCGCGCCCGTCGCTGTACAGGCGGTAGATAGTGCCTCGCAAGCCACCCATGTAGGGGTAGTAAGCGCGTTCTTTAGTGTCTTCGTTCGTCTGTTCGCGTGATACAATCTGCACGCGGTCGCCCTCTTTGAAGTTCGCCATTTTTCACCTTCCCCATTACCGCGCTGCCGCCAGCGCGGAGTGCACGATAGATTCGAAAATCTTCAGCCCGTCTTCAGAGCCTAAAATCGCCTCGCAGGCACGCTCCGGATGGGGCATCATGCCCATCACGTTGAAACGCTCGTTAGCGATGCCCGCGATGTTCGCCAGCGAGCCGTTGGGGTTGCTCTCCTTTGTCAACGCGCCACTGCTATCGCAATAGCGGAAGAGTATCTGGTTGTTTGCCTGCAGCTCCTGCAGGGTCTCACGGTCGCACACGTAGCGCCCCTCCCCGTGCGCGATGGGGATGCGCAGTACTTCACCTGCCCGACACCGGTTGGTAAATGGGGTATCGGCGTTCTCCACACGCAGGTAGACATGTTTGCAGACAAAGCGCAACCCTTCGTTGCGCACCAGCGCACCCGGCAGCAGGTGCGCCTCACACAAAATCTGGAAACCGTTGCAGATGCCGATAACCAGTCCCCCCTGCCGGGCAAACTCTTCCACCGCCTGCATCACTGGCGAGAAGCGGGCAATCGCGCCGCACCGCAGATAGTCGCCGTACGAGAATCCGCCCGGCAGGATGACACAGTCCACGCCGTGCAGGTCGTTATCCTGATGCCAGATATATTCCACCGGCTGTTGCAGTACGTCACGGATGGCGTAGTAGGCGTCGGCATCGCAGTTCGAGCCGGGGAACACCACCACCCCGAACCTCATTCCAGCACCTCGATCTCATACAGCTCGGTGACCGGGTTCGCCAGCAGGCGGTCGCACATCTCTTTCACCTGTGCCTCCACCGGCTGTCCTTCGTCGGTAATATCCAGCTCGATCACCTTGCCGATACGCACCTGATTCACGTTTTGATAGCCCAGGGCGTGCAGCGCATCCTGCACCGTCCTGCCCTGGGCGTCCAGCAAGGTGGGTTTCAGTGTGACGAGTACGCGCACTCTGGGCATGAGAGAAGACCTCCGTTTTCTAATTCTACCCCAGAGCGCGTCTTTCCTGCGCCCACTATCCTTCCGTTGCCATCAGCGAAGTCAGCGTCTGCACCAGCTCGGGCACAGAAGGTACTTTGCCCTGCAGCACCAGCTTGCCGTCCACCACCAGCGCAGGCGTGCTCATCGCCCGCACCTCTTGCATCCGCTTGATGGAGTGCTGCAGGTTGGTGACGTGCTCCACCTCCGCCTCAATGCCAAGTTGTTTGACTGCCTCCTTTGCGTGCTTCTCCAGCGTATGGCATCGCGGGCAACCCGAGCCCAGTACCTCTATCTTCATGTCGTCACCTCCTTGTTGTGTAGAAGTTTATCGCCATACCAGATTGCCCGCCGCCCAGCCGACGAGCGTGCCCAGCAGGATCAGCGTGACCACATATACCGCTGACTTGCGTGCGCCAAACACCCGCGCGATGGCGATCCAGTTGGGCAGGCTCAGCCCCGGTCCCGTCAGCAACAACGCAAGAGCGGGCCCCTTGCCCATGCCCAGCTGCATCAGCTTATGCACGAAAGGCGCCTCGGTCATGGTGGCGAAGTAGCTGATGGCACCCACCAGCGTCGCGATGAACGACGCCCGCAGGCTGTTTCCGCCCACCAGTCGCTCTACCAGCGATTGCGGCAACAGCGCGCCGATGACCCCCACGATGAACACGCCTACCAGCAACAGCGGCAGGATGATGCGTACGAACCACCACGTCTCGCCCAGCCAGTGGCGGATTTCCTCCGCGGTTTTGGTGCGCCAGGCATACAACGCGACGATGACCATGCCCACCGCCCAGACCACCACCTTCTGCCAGTAGGGGCCGGTGCGGATGACGTAGTTGGGCGCGAGCAGATCGATCACGATGAGCAGCAACAGCACGATGTCGTGCCATCGCACGCGCGCGGTCGGGTCTGTGGCTGTGCCTTCATTCGCTGCCTGCACCTCTGCCAGCCGCTGCATCTCCTCGTGGCGGAAGGCGAAGGTCATCACGCTACCAACCACTAACGCCATCAGGAACGCGCTGATAATGCGCACCACCGCCATGTCCCAGCCGATAATCGCGCCCGTGTAGGTCAGCGCCAGCACGTTGGTGGCTGGAGCCACCCACAGGATGATAAACGCGGCACCGACGCTCGCCCCAGCGAAGTACACACCTGCCGAGACCGGGATGACGGTGCAGGAACACGCCGCCACGAAAAAGCTGGCAAACGCCGCGCTGAGGTAGGTAACGATTCGGTGCGTGGCGATGCCCAGATAGCGCAGCACCGCCTCCTTCGGCACGAACGCTACCATCCCCCCAGCCAGCAGGAACGCTGGAATCAGGCAGGTCAGGATGTGGTAAACCACGTAGTCCTGCAAAGCCAACAAACCGCCCTTTAGCGCTTCTATAATCATGTCTCACCTCCCTTGCGAAAGTGGATCGTCTGCCGCGGTATCACTCTGCCTGCGCGACCTGTTGTACCGCCTCTTTCAACCGGGCAATAACCCCCTCGTTATTGGTGTTGCGGATGTCCACCGTAATGAAGCGACGCTCATCGAAGCCGGTCTCCCGCAGCAGCTTTTTGAACAGCTTGACCTGCGCTTCAGGTGCGCACGCGCCAACTACCACGTAGGTCTCATCGTTGGCGTTCCGAAGCACATCCCGAAGCACCGCGTTGCCGCCCTGTCCACACAGCTGCGCGTTTAACACGGCATACGTGGCGTCCAGGTTGGACTCGATATCAAACAGCAGGGTATCCATATCCGTCTCCTTAAAGGAGGGACACAGCCCCTTACAGTTGCAGAGCACTACCTTGACTTCCATCGTTCTTTCCTCCTCAGTGTATCAGGGTGTAGATTTTGTAAAGGGTCATCACCACAATGAGCACCCCAAACAGCTGCTTCAGCCGCTGGTTGGGCACATATGCGCTGGTGACTTTTGCTCCCAGGTACGAGAAAACGATACCGACCACGATGCACCACACGGTGATCCGCATGTCCCACTGCGCGGTAGAGAGATGCGGTATCAGCGCAGAGAACGAAGGCGGCGTCACCGCGAAGGCATTGATGCCTGCCGCCATCTTCGGCTCGAAGCCCACGAGTATCAGCGTGGGCATCAGCAGGAAGCCAGGTCCTACCCCCAGCAGACCGCTCAGGATAGAGATGGGCACTGCCAGTACCAGCGCCAGCGGGAAGTTGGGCACCTGTGTGCCTTCTCCTTTTACCGGTTTGAACAGGCGGTACGCGAGATAGGCGACCGCGAAGAAGTAGATAATCCAGATGGTTTTCTGGGGGGTATGCTGTGCCAGTACCGCGCCAATGGGTGCACTGATGGTGGTGACCACTGCCAGAGTGAACGCCTTCTTCCAGTCGATGTATCCCGAACGGGCGAAGCCGAGGGTCGCGAACAGTGCAGTTACCCCGTTCAGCGTCAGGCTAAGCGGCTGCACTTCGTGCACCAGGCTGTTCATAAACAACCCCAGGAACGGGATGGCGGCGAAAGCCACCCCCAGTCCCAGCATCCCCGACACGAAAGAGAGGACGCTCAAGCCCACCACAATCATCACATCACGCGACATGGTTACCTCCGGTTGCACCGCTACTTACCACCAGCGGAAGATAGCAGACCCCGAAAGATAGATGCCCAATCCTGTCAGCAGCACACCTGTGCCTACGCGAAACGCTTTCTCCATCTGCGATAGTCGGTTCAGCCATGCTCCTACGGCGTTCGCGCCTCTCGCCAGTGCGAAGGCAATGGCAACGACCGGTACCGCTGTGCCGATACCGTAAATCAGCGGGTAAGGTAGGTAAAAACCGCTTTTCACACAGAGTGGGACCAGCGCACCGAAGTACAGCGCTGCGGATACCGGACAGAACGATAGCGCAAACACAAACCCCAGCGCCAGCGCCGCGAACCATCCCCAGCGCTGCGCGCGTTCTGCCGTCCACAAACCCAGCCGATTCGTCGGAACGGGCAGGGGAACCAGATCCAGTAATATCGCCCCGACGACTACGAGCAAGGGACCCAGCAGCTGGTGCAGGTGATGCTGTAAGAAGTAGGAGGTTGCCGGAATCGCCAGCAGCCCCGAAACCACAGCGACGGCAATCAGCAAATAGGCAAGGGCGCGCCCCAGCGTGTAAAGCAGTCCGGATACGACCACTGCACCGGGACGCGCTACCTCGCGCGACACAAACCCCAGTGCAGCCAGATTCGTTGCCAAAGGGCAGGGACTGATTGAGGTCAACAGCCCCAGCCAAAAGGAAGCAACCAGCGGTATGGATTGCCAATCACCC
>JAPWUZ010000011.1 GCA_028275265.1 Armatimonadota bacterium
CGGCACACCCGCAGACCCCAAGGAGCATCCCAAGAGCAAGGACTTCCCGCTGTATAACAAAATCATCGCGGGGCACGGTTTCACCAAAGAGTACAACGAGGACCGCTCGCATCGATACATCCTGCGCGACCACATCGACATCAAACGCGGAAAGAACCTCGCCTGTCTGAACTGCAAGTCCACACAGGTCGCTTATTACTGGGGCAAGGAGTGGAAGGGTTTGGAGTTGACCAATGACGGCGACGTTGTGGCGAAGTGGCAGGAAGCCATCAACCGCATTCCCAAAGAGATGCAGGATTATGGGGCATCCTGTGCTCACTGCCATAACCCACACTCCACCCATCTGCAAATCATTAACAAGGGGCTTATCAACGCCATCGAACGGCGTGGCGTCAACCCTTACTGGAAGGAGCGCAACGTCAATAGCTTCGCCAAAGCAGACAAGCAGCAGAAGGAAATCCTCGTTTGCGCCCAGTGCCATGTGGAGTATGTCTGCGGCCCCGGTGCGGATAAAAAGGTGCGCTTCGAGTTCGGCTGGCGCAAGGTGCGCGACCTGCATGACTATTACATGGAGCGGCACAAATACCAGCAGGACTGGGTACACGAGATCATCAAAGAGCCGCTTATCAAGAGCCAGCATCCAGAGACGGAGACCTTCTGGGAGAGCAAGTACGAGCGGGCTGGTGCCTCCTGCGTCACCTGCCACATGCCCAAAGTGAACGTCAACGGACGGTGGCTTACCTCGCACTGGCTGGTGTCGCCGTTGCGCTACATCGACAAGTACGTGAAAGGCGAGAAGCTGGGGGCGTATCCGTGTGGAGCCTGTCACAACGTTTCTCCTCAAACACTGCGGGAGCAGGTGCTGCGGGTGCAGCGACACGTGAATGAGGTACAAAAGCGCGTCCAGCAGGCACTGAGCGACAGCATCGATGCCATCGCCGCCGCGAAGAGCGCGAAAGAAGCAGGCAAAACCGTCGACGAGAACGCCCTGAAGGAAGCGGTGCGCCTGCACCAGCTGGCGCATGTACGCTGGGAGAACCTCGTGGTATCGGAAAACAGCATGGGATTCCACAACCCCGAAGAGGTGATGAAAGAGCTGAACGAAGCAATGGACTACGCCCGCCAGGCGCAGATGAAAGCGACGACGGCGATGAAATAACCTTTCCGGCGGCGAGGCTGCTGCCGTGGCGCAAACTCCTCCCCGCCCGCGGGCACGTCGGGCGGGGATTCAAAACATCACAAGGTTCGCCCTCCGGCGTTCAGTGGATTTCAGGGCAATCGCAGAACCGCCCCTGTGCTGGCGCTGGTTGCCATCGCGGCGTAACGGCGCAGCCACCCTTCGGGCACCTCGCGCTTCACGGGCTTCCAATTTTGCCGACGGCGCGCCAGCTCCTCTTCGCTCACCTTCACCTCCAGCCGACCTTCCGGGATATGGATGGAGATGATGTCGCCCGGTTGTAACAAGCCGATGGGTCCACCTTCTGCCGCCTCGGGAGAAACATGCCCGATGCATGCCCCGCGCGTGCCGCCAGAGAACCGCCCATCGGTGATGAGAGCTACTTTGTCGCCGAGCCCCTGCCCCATGATATAGCTGGTCGGCGCGAGCATCTCTTGCATCCCGGGTCCACCTTTGGGACCCTCGTAGCGTATCACCACTACGTCACCCGGCTTCACCCTGCCGTGCAGGATGCCCTCGCACGCCTCCTCCTGACTTTCAAAGATAACTGCCGGTCCCTCGAACACCAGCATCTTCGGGTCGACACCCGCCGTTTTTACCACTGCCCCCTCCGGCGCGAGGTTGCCGAACAGCACGGTTAACCCGCCGGTCTGGGAGTACGCCCGCTCGATGGGGCGGATGCAGTCGGGGTCTAAGATGCGCGCATCGGCGATGTTCTCGCCGAGCGTCTTGCCAGTGACGGTCAGGCACTCGGTGTGCAGAAGGCCTTCGACGCGGGTCAGCTCCTTCAGGATGGCACTGATACCCCCTGCCCGATCTACGTCCTCGATATGGTAATGGCTGCTGGGCGCGACTTTACAGATGTTCGGTGTGCGCTTGGACAGCTCGTTGATGCGCTGCAGGTCGTAATCGATACCCGCCTCATGTGCGATAGCCAGTGTGTGCAGTAACGTATTCGTCGAGCCGCCCATCGCCATATCCAGCACAAAGGCGTTGTCGATGCTCTCGCGCGTCACGATGTCGCGCGGCTTGATGTCGCGACGGATGAGCTCCATCAGCGCAAACGCCGCCCTGCGGAACAGCTCCACCCGCGCGGGATTCAGGTTGTCCTTCGTGCCCGCCAGAATGGTGCCGTTGCCGGGCAGCGCCATGCCCAACGCCTCGCACAGACAGTTCATTGAATTGGCAGTGAACATGCCCGAACAGGAGCCGCACGTCGGGCAACCGAAGTCCTCCAGCATCTTCAGGTCGCGCTCGCTAATCTTGCCCGACTGGTACGCCCCGACACCCT
Source organism: Armatimonadota bacterium (assembly GCA_028275265.1). GTDB lineage: Bacteria > Armatimonadota > HRBIN16 > HRBIN16 > HRBIN16 > HRBIN16. The sequence goes on from JAPWUZ010000011.1 coordinate 2,469, forward strand.
CGAAGACAGAAATCAGGTCCACTACCCTGCCGTCGGGAGTCTTCCCCGCCGCCATCGGGCCACCCGACACGAACACGGTGGGGATGTTCAGGCGCATCGCCGCCATCAGCATCCCCGGCACAATCTTGTCGCAGTTCGGGATGCAAATCATGCCGTCGAAGCAGTGTGCCCGTACCATCGTCTCCACCGAATCGGCAATGAGCTCGCGGCTGGGCAGCGAGTACTTCATGCCGAAATGCCCCATGGCGATGCCGTCGTCCACGCCGATGGTGTTGAACTCGAAGGGCACACCTCCTGCTTCGCGAATCGCCTGCTTCACGATTTCGCCCACTTTATTCAGATGCACATGCCCCGGCACAATCTCCACGAAGGAGTTGCACACGGCGATAAAGGGCTTGTCCATGTCCTCGTCGCGCACGCCAGTCGCCTTCAGCAGTGAGCGGTGTGGCGCACGCTCAAAACCCTTCTTAATCGTGTCACTGCGCATAGGGTTCACCTCGAGCCATCGTTGGAGTAAATAAAGCATACCACAAGCACAGGGGGGTTGTCACACCCTGTGCGGTCGTCGAGGAGATGGTATAATGAGAGTGTCTCACCTGCAAAGGAGGTTGAGGACGTTGGCGAACGCCAGAACGGCAACGGATATCAGGAATCTCTCCGTCGAGGAGTTTCTTCAGAGTCTGGATGAAGACACATGGGCAGAGTGGAAAAGGGGGGAGGTTATCGTATTGAGCCCGGCATCCCGCTCGCACCAGCAAATGGTGCACTTTCTGGCTGACTTACTGGATGAATGGGCGCAAGGGACCGGCGGCACCGTGCTTTTCGCGCCATTCCCTCTTAAACTTCACCTTCCGGACGGCGACATACGGGTGCGTGAACCAGACATTCTCTTCGTCAGCAAACAGAACGCCGCACAATTGCAGGAAACCTTTGCCGAAAGCCCGATCGACCTGGTGATAGAGGTGACCAGTGAGGAAAGCCGCGCTCGCGACCGGAGCGAAAAGTTCGCGGAATACGAAGCGGCGGGCATCGGTGAATACTGGATAATAGACCCGGAACGGCAGGAAGCCGAGTTTTATCAGCTTCAGCCAGACGGCCGATTCGCCCCGGCTCCGCCAGATGACAAAGGCATTTACGAAAGCAGGCAGCTGCCCGGCTTGCGGTTGCGTTTGCATTGGCTATGGCACACATCCCGCCCTCGTCCGAGCGAGATTCGCTCATTCTGGGATTAGCAGCCGTTACTCCGTCCGAATATCGCGCAGCCATTTCACGTGCCCGTCCAGAAACAGCCGATTTCGTCCCCCACGATGCACGGACTTACCCCGCAACGCCGCAAGAACGGTGGTAATCGTGCGCGGAAAGTAGGGGTCGACCATCAGTTCCACCTCCGCCAGGTTCTCTGGACGACCGTAGAAGGGGCTGGGATTTGCCCGCAGGTCAGCGAGAGCCTGTTCCGGCGTCTTCCCCCAGAAGTTGTCCACCGGTGTTGGCACGTCGATGCGATCGAATCGCCACATCCAGTAGCGGGTAAACCCGTCGGGCACGAACGCCTGCTTCACCTGCACCATCTCGCCCATCACGCTCCCTGTCACGCTGGGGCAGCTCCAAACCGCCACGTGACGCACATACGGCTCCAGCACCACTGCCGCCCAACCGCAGCGCGGGTCGGACGGTGGCCAGGTCGTCCACGGACGGTAGCCCAGCGCCTGCTTCAGGTCGCGCCGGTCGGGGAGGTGTTCATCGTAGTCCTGCAGATACATCCACAACGCCTGCCCCACCTGCCGCATGTGCTGTGTGCAAACGCTCTGGCGTGCGCTCTCCCGCGCCTGCGCGAAGACGGGCAGCAAGATTGCCGCCAGCAAGGCGACAATCGCCACTACGACCAGAACTTCTATCAAGGTGAAAGCACGAAACCAACTGCGCATGTTCAGGATTATACCCGACTCGTCGTCACGTTTACCCCTTGCATTACACCGTCGGAATGTGCCACAATGAAATGCCTTCGGGCAGAAAACATCATAGGCGGAGCACATGCAAGCAAGTTCGAACGACTTGAAACCGCTTGGGGCGCAGTTGAAGCCCTATGCCAAACCCATTACGTGGCGTAGCACTTTACAGATACTGAACACCTTTCCTCCCTTCTTCCTGCTGTTTTACCTTTCCAGTCGGGCACTGGAAACACACTGGGCGCTGAGTATCCCTCTCAACCTGCTCGCGGGGCTGTTTCTGGTGCGCATCTTCATCCTGCAGCACGATGCCGGTCACGGCTCGTTCTTCCTGAAACGCGCTGCCAACACCATGCTGGGCTTCTTCGCGAGCATCCTCACGATGGTGCCCTACGCCGCTTGGCAATACACGCACGCGGTGCATCACTCCACCAGCGGTAATCTGGACAAACGCGGCACGGGCGACGTCTATACCATGACCGTGCAGGAGTATCTGCAAGCCACCCCGTGGCAGCGGTGGCGGTATCGCCTTTTTCGGCATCCGCTCACGCTGTATCTGCTGGGACCGTTTGCGCTGTTCATGATAGGCTACCGTATCCCGATGGGCATCTCGCGGCGCAAGCCCGCGCTGCTGCGAAGCATCCTTTATACCGACCTCGCCATCGCCGTGTATATCGCCGCCATCGTCGCGCTGTTTGGCTGGAAGACGCTGTGGTTCGTGTATTTGCCCATCCAGTTCGTCGCGGGAGCGGTCGGCATCTTCCTGTTTTACGTACAGCACCAGTTCGAAGACAGCTACTGGGAACGTGACCCGCGTTGGGAGTTCCTTAAAGCGGGGCTGGAGGGGGCATCCTACCTGCGCCTGCCCCGAGTGCTGCAGTGGCTGTCGGGCAACATCGGCTTCCACCATGTGCACCACCTCGCACCGCGCATCCCGAACTATCTGCTGGAGAAAGCGTATCGCGAGATACCTGCCCTGCAAAACGCCCCTACCCTCACCTTGAAGGACGCCCTGCGGGTGGCGGTGGCAGACCTGCACCTGTACGACGAGGAGCGCAAGCACCTGGTGGGTTTTCGGGATGTCGCGCCGCTGCTAAAGCAGTAACCAGCACCTCCGCAAAGGAAACCGCACGCCCGCGGCGAAACCAGAGAACGACCCGATTCGCTCGCGGAGGACAACCATGAGTGTACCCACCTTTCGTTGGAAGCATCTCTCCAGCGCAAAGGGTGACCTGCCTGTGCCTCCCGGTTCCGACCAGCAGACGCTGTGTCTGGTGGGCGACATCGACTGGGACGGGCGCATGGACATTCTCATTGGCTGTCGCAATGCGCCGCCCGCACTGGTATGGTACCGGCAGGAAACCCGGGGGAAATGGGGCGTGTACCTGGTGGAAGCGGATGCCATCCCGCTGGAGGCAGGAGGCGCGCTGGCAGACATCGACGGCGATGGAGATTTAGACATCGTGGCAGGCGGAGACTACCGCCACGACGCCGTCTACTGGTGGGAAAACCCTTACCCGCACTACGCACCCGATAAACCCTGGAAACGCCACCTTATCAAAAGCGGACTGGGAAACCAGCACCACGACCAGATTTTCGGCGACTTCGACGGTGACGGCAAGCTTGAGCTGGTCTTCTGGAATCAGGGAGCGGGCAGGCTATTCTGGGCGCCCATACCGAAGGAACCCCGTGCTGGAGAGTGGCAGCGATACGTTGTCTTCGAGGGTGCTGGCGAAGGTCTGGCGAAGGCGGATATTGACGGAGATGGACGTGACGAGATTCTCGCCGGCGGAAGATGGTTCGACTACGAGAAAGGCAACTGGACACACGTGCTGATAGACCCCGCCCAGAGCCACCCCAGAATTGTGGCGGCGGATTTCGACGGCGACAGGCGGGTGGAGGTCGTGATGGTACCCGGAGATGCCAACGGCAGGTTGATGCTTTACCGTTTTCAGGGTGACCCGCGTCGCTCCGAAAACTGGCACGGCGAGGACCTGCTGAAAACAGAGGTGATACACGGTCACACGCTGGAAATTGCCGATTTCAATCGCGACGCAAAGCCCGACTTATTCTGTGCGGAGATGCGCCGCTGGACCGCCGGGGACGATAACCCGCAGGCACATGCGTGGGTTCTGTTGAACAACGGCAAGGGACGGTTCACGCCGGTGGAAGTCTTGCAGGGGCACGACTGGCACGAAGGGCACGTCGCCGACATCGACGGCGACGGCTACCCGGACCTGATATGCAAACCCTATAACTGGCAAACTCCCCGTCTCGATATCTGGCTGATGAGCAGATAAAGCGACGAGGAGGACGTAGACACCGCAGCAACAGGAGGTGAGGAATGAGCAAGAGCCTGCCCGAACATCCGCGGGTGTTGTTCAACCGCGAGGGCATCGATGCGCTGCGCAAGCGCGTTGAGGGGTGCGAATGGGCGAAGAAGCGCTGGCGCACTGTGCTGCAAAACGGCGCGGAATGGCTCAACGAAAACATCGTCCTGCCACCGCGCGGGGGCAACTGGTACCACTACTACGCCTGCCCTGAACACGGCGCCGCCCTGCGAACGGGCAAACGCCTCGGCGAGTGGCAGTGGGAACATATCTGCCCTGTCGACAACAAGGTCTTCCGCAGCGACCCCGCCCGACCCGAGCAGGATTATGATGGCTGTGTGCTGATGGGGGTGCACAATCAGCTGGCGAGTCGGCTGAGAGACCTCGGCATCCTCTATCAGGTGACCGCAGACCAGAGATACGCCCGCAAAGCCCGCGAAATCGCCATCCTCTATGCCGAACGCTATGCCTCTTACCCGCTGCACACTATCCGTGGCGAAGCCCGTATTGGAGGCGGCAAGGTGGGGCCACAGACGCTGGACGAGGCGGTGTGGCTCATCCCGATGGCGCAGGGGGTGGACCTCATCTGGGACATTCTCTCGGACGCCGAGCGTGAACTGCTGGCGCAAAAGCTGTTCTTGCCCGCCGCCCGCGAGGTCATCCTGCCCCACCAGATGGGCGTGCACAACATCCAGTGCTGGAAAAACAGCGCGGTGGGACTGACGGGCTTGCTGCTGGGAGATGAAGACCTGATTCAGAAGGCAATATACGACCCGGAGCGCGGCTACTGGACTCAGATGCGCAAAGGCGTTACCGCCGATGGGATGTGGTGGGAAGGCGCGTGGGGATACCATTTCTACACGCTTTCCTCCCTCTGGCATCTGACGGAAGCGGCACGCCACTGTGGTGTCGACCTGTACGGTGAAGAGCTCCAGCGCATGTACGACGCTCCGTTTCGCTTCGCGACCCCCACTCTGCGCCTGCCCGCCTTCAACGATAGCACGGAGGTGGACTTGCGCGCGCAAGCCCCAGCCTATGAGCTCGCCTATGCGCGATTTAAGAATCCCCTGTACGTGCAGCTGCTGTCAAGCAGCAATCGCGAGAACGACTATGCGCTCTGGTTTGGCATGGAACCGCTTCCCAAGCCCAGCCCCGTCACGTGGCGCAGCGCGAACTATCCCACGTCCGGCTACGCGGTCCTGGCAAAAGGACGGGGCGAAAAAGCCACATGGCTCTGCCTGAAGTACGGACCACATGGCGGCGGACACGGACACCCTGATAAACTGCACGTCGAACTCCACGCCGACGGCAAGCCTGTTGCCGTAGACCCCGGCATGGCGCGCTATGGCGTGCCCATCCATGCAAACTGGTACCGCACCACTCTGGCGCATAACACTCTGGTGGTGGATGAAAAAGACCAGCAGCCCACCGAAGGCAAGTGCCTGCAGTTCGGCAGCACACGCGGTGTAGATTTCGTGGTGGCTGAGGCGGGGCTCATCTACCCCGGCGCGCGGTTCACTCGCGCCGTCGCCTTGCTGAGCGAGGAGATTGTGGTTGTGCTGGACTCGGCGCAATGCGAGGCGGAGCATCTTTTAGATGTTGCCCTTCACCTGCAGGGTTCCTGGCAAAGCCCGCCCGAAGGGGCAAAGTGGCAGCCTCCTGCCACGCGCGGCTACAGCTACCTGAGTGAGGCAACCATCCGCCCGATACAGGAGGCAATCACTCTGCAGGTTCGCCAAAGCCAGAACAACACACTCACGGTAGCGATAGCCAGTGACGCCCCCTTCGAACTGATTACTGCGCTGGGGGTGGGCAAGCATTCGGAAGACCGCGTGCCCACATTGATTCTGAGGCGTAAAGCCAGAAGCCTGCGAGCGGTATGGGCATTGCACCTGAAGGGAAAACGGGTACAGGTACAGCTGCCACCTCCTGTTGCCCATACCGGGGAAGCTTTTGTTGCTCAGGTTATCCCGCCAGACGGTCGAAAACGCCTGCTCGTACTGAACCCAGAGGGCACGCCGATTTCTCTGCCGCTGCCTGACGGTTCGAAGTGGCGTGCGGAAGGCTACTTCGGTGTGCGGTGAATCCCGTCGTTACCCCACCAGCTTTTGCATCGCCTCTTTCAGCCCGTTCAGCACTTCTTCATCGTGCGCCTCGATGTAGCACCGTATCAACGGCTCGGTACCGGAAGGGCGCACTAACACCCATGCATCATCCTCCAGCAGCAGCTTCACGCCGTCTATCAAGTTCGTATTTACCACACGCAAACCGTTCAAACTGGCAGGAGGTTCCTCGCGAAAACGACGCATCAGTTCGTTCTTGCGCGCTTCATCCACATGCAGGTCGATGCGCTGCGTGCGGTACTCTCCGGTCTGCTGCGCCACCTGCGCCAGCGCCTGCTTCAGCGTGACGCCCTCCTTCGCCACCATCTCCGCCATGAGCAGGTCGGCGAGGATGCCGTCCTTCTCGGGGATGTGCCCGATGATGCTTAGTCCCCCACTCTCCTCACCGCCGACCAGCGCACCTGTGCGCGCCATCGTACTGCCGACCCACTTGAAGCCGACAGGCGTTTCGTGCACGGTGATATTGCCATAGCCGCGAGCCAGGGCGTCGATCTGGTGCGTGGTGGCTACGGTGCGCACCGCGTGTCCCTCGCTGGGCTTTAATTTGTGCAGCAGATACCACAGCGTCAACACAATCACCTGATTGGCAGTAATCATCTCGCCATCCGCGTCCACCACGCCGAAGCGGTCGGCATCACCGTCGGTGGACAATCCCAGATGCGCCCCGGTTGCCCGCACACGCTCGCCGAGCAACCGCAGGTTTTGAGGGTTCGGGTCGGGCAGCGAGCCGCCGAACGCGGGGTTCCGCTCGCCTTTAATGGTTTCCACCTGCGCGCCCACCTCGCGCAAGAACCCGTCCACATATCCGCGTCCGGTAGCATACAACGGGTCATAAACCACCTTCAACCCTGCCAGAGCACGGGTGTCCAGCAGTTGATGCAGGTGCGCGAAGTAGTCAGGGCGAGGGTCTATTTTCTGCTTGAGCGAGGGGGTTCCATCGCGCTTCACGGACGCGGGGTTCTGCAGGCAATAGGCGATTTGCTCCTCAATGGCGTCGGTTGTTTCCGGCAGGGCAGGGTGGCAGGTTTCGGGGATGAACTTGATGCCGTTATATTGGGGCGGATTGTGTGAGGCGGTCAGCATCACCGCACCCGCAAGCCCTTTCGCTCGGATGGTATACACAGTAACCGGCGTGGGCGTGTCGCGCTCGGTGACGAGGGCAGGAATGCCGTTGGCGGTAAGCACATCCGCAATCAGGTCGGCAAACAGGTCGGAAAGCAAACGGGCATCGTAGCCGATGACCACGCCGCGCTCCCAGCCGCTGCGCGACTTGACATAGTTGGCGATGGCTTGCGCCACCACAGCCACATTGTCAAAAGTAAACTCGCGCGCCATGACGGCGCGCCAGCCGTCGGTACCGAATTTGATAGAGACGTTCAATATGTGTGCCTCCTGTGTCAATGTAAGTGTTTCAATTGTCATTCTACATGTCATCCTGAGCGAAGCGACGAATCTCGGAGACCCTTCGCCAACGCTCAGGGTGACAAGAGTGAGATGCTCCGCTACCGCTCGGCATCACAGGTTAGTGCCTGACACCTGTTTCTTCCTTCATTCCCGGCCTGTGCGCGGCGGTTTCACACCCAGCACCTCGTGCGCCGCCTGCAGCACATCTTCCTCTTTCACGGCGTACAGGTGCTGATGTATTAGTTCCTCCGTCGGACGTACCCCTTCCGGCAAAGGCACGGTCAGCGCACGGTGGCAGTCGTGGTTGTGCGCCCACCGCTGGAACTTGTGCGGTGCGAATATCGCCACCGTGGGAGTACCCAAAGCCACCGCCGCATGCATCATGCCCGTGTCGTTGCCGATAAGCAGGTCCACCTCTGCCAGCAGTGCCAGCGCCTCACGCAGGCTGGTACGACCCACCATGTTCAGTGCGCCGTCTTTGAACGACGCCGCTACCTGTTCGGCCACATCCTGCTCGTTATTCGCTCCCAGCAGGATAACCTGAAAACCGTACTCTTTCTGCAGCTGCTGTGCCACCCAGATGAACCCTTCGGTACGCCAGCGTTTGACGTATGCATCGTTTGCTCCGGGCTGCACTAATAGTATCGGCGCGCTGAGGTCTATCCCTTCTTTCGTCAGCCGGTCACGTATCGCCTCGCGCTCCTCAGGGGTGACCCACAGTTCCATGTGCGTGCCCTGGGCGGGCGCGCCACACGCCTCCGCTACGTCCAGCAGGTGCAGAATCTCGTGCTTGGGAGGCTCGTACGGCACCCGCTGTGTCAGCAGGAAGCCTCTGCCTTCGGTGTCGAAGCCCACTCGCTGGGGTATTCTCGCCATAAACGCCAGCACCGCGCTGCTGAGCGAACGGTTGAACAGCACTGCCATGTCGTACTTCTTCCGGCGTAGTACACGCCACATCTCCAGGTCTGTCCTGCGACGCGCCGCAACCGGACGTGCCAGATATTCATGCACGTACGGACAGCCGCGCAGCAGCTCTCCCGCCGCCGGATTCGATAACAGCGTGATGTGCGCCTGCGGATAGCGTGCTGCCAGAGCGCGCATCGCAGGAACCGCCACAATGGTATCGCCCAGATAGCGGGACTTGGTGACTATCAAAATGCGTTGGACATCAGACATGGGTCTTTACCTCCAGCAGAGTGCGCTCCAGCCTTTGCATCACTTCCGAAACCGTTATCATGTCCATACAGTCGGAGTGCTCACGGCGAGGCTTCTCACCACTGCACACCGGACACTCGTGCTTGTGTGTAATCAGCCGATGCTCCTGCCCATAGGGCGCGGTGCGTACAGGGTCGGTGGGACCGTACAACCCGATGACCGGTCTACCCAGTGCGACAGAGATATGCGCGGAGCCGGTATCTCCGCACAGATGCACGATGCTCCTGCGCAAAATGGCAGAGAGCTCTTTCAGGTTTGTCCTGCCCACTATATCGGCAAAGGGCACGGAGGTTCGAGAACGAATGTCCTCCGCCAGCGGGCGGTCTGCTTTGCTACCCACCAGCACCACAGGCAAACGATATTGACGGTCTATCGCGGTGATAAGGTCTGCCCACCGCTCGGTCCGCCAGCGTTTGAACGGCTGACCTGCAGACGGGTTGATGGAGATGAAACCTTCCGGCGGAGAGATGCCCGCTTCCTTCAGGAGATGGCAAACCCTTTCCTCCGCCTCCGGCGGGATAAACAGCGGAAACTCCACAGGCTCCGTTTCTGCGCCCAGATAGCGTGCCACGTCCATATACTCCTGCACCGCGTGTTTGCTGGTCGGCTCTTTCGGCACCACGCAGTTCAACAGCCACGCTCCCTCGCGTTGCCAGTGATAGCCGATACGAACAGGTGCTCCCGTGAGCCACGCCACCACCGCGCTCTTTAACAAGCCCTGCAGGTCTATCGTCAGCTGGAAGCGCCGGGAGCGCAACTCACCGATCACCCGACGCACCTCCTGCCACGTGCGGGGATGCCACGCACCATGCCGCCATGCCTTGCCCGGAATGGTCAGCACTTCGTGCAGGTAGGGGTTGCCCGTCACCATCTCAGCACATCGCTCTTCCACAATCCAGCTGATTTGCAAATGGGGAAAACTGCGTTTGAGGGCTGCGGACACGGGCAAAGCGTGCACCACATCGCCGATGGAGCTCAGCTTCACAATCGCGACCCGCTCGATACCCTGCAAATCAACTTGCGGTGCTCGTCGCATATACCTCCTCCGGCGGGCGTGTTTTCCACCGATTGTGCAGCCACAGCCATTGCGATGGGTGTTTTCGTACCTGTTGCTCGATAAGCGCGGTAATGTGAGCCATCGTCTCGGTCACGTCGCGTTCCTTGTCACCAGAAGGCTGAACCACAAAGGGCGGCAGCATCTCAAAAAGATAGGTGTTATCCGGCTGGCGGGTGCAAAACACCGGCAGAATCGGCGCGCCACTGCGCAGGGCAAGCAACGCAGGACCCGCTACCGTGCCCGCCAGTCTGCCGAAAAAGGGCACAAACACGTCGCCCGCGTTCTGGTCAGGTAGCAGTGCTACCAGCTCGTTGCGTTTTAACGCCTGCAAAACGGCGCGCACCGCCTGTCCTCTTGGGAATACACGGTATCCGCCCTGCTCGCGGATGCGATTGACCAGCAGGGTGGTCGCCGAATCGTCGGCATCACGCGCAACCACGTTCAGAACATAACCTTTACACTGGGTGAGGTACCGCGCGGCGATTTCCCAGTTGCCGTAATGAGCGGTGATGATGAGCGTGCCCTTACCCTGCTGCACACACCACTGCAAATGCTCTTCGCCCACCAGGGTCACCATGCGGCGCAAATCGTCTGGTGATAAACCGTCCCCCACCAGAAACTCCATCAGCGACTTGGCGAAATGGATGAACACCTGTTCCACTAACCGACGCCGCTCCCCATCGGACAACGACTCGCCGTACGCCATCTGCAGATTGCGGTCGGCGACCGTGCGGTAGCGACGCGACAGCCGATACGCCAGTCGACCCAGCCGCTCACCCATCCTGTACAACACAGGTAGAGGCGTACGCTTCGCCATATAGTGCAACCCCAGCAGAGCCATCCGTCCGGCGAAGCCACTCATGCGCTTGAGTATGCCCGCTCGCCGCTGCACCGGTTGCAGAGCATTCACCGATTTCGCATGTCGCCCGTTTCCCCTGTCCATTCTGGCTATTATGATACCCCTGCCGGGGCGAAACGGCAAGGGCAGAAGGGGTTGAGAGCTTCCATGACGAAGATATTACAGACCCAACCACATTCGAGAGGAGGATAGTCTATCATGAAGAAAGTGTTTGCCATTGCCATCTGTGCGGCGTGTGCGCTGCCTGTTCTGGCGCAAAGCACCATCCTGCCTTCACGCAGCGGCACCATCTTTGGTCCAACCGGACTGTTCAGCGTGCCAACCGCCGATGTGCTGACCGCCCGAAAGTTTCAAATCGGTACGCACTTCGGACGCGACCTGAGCACCGTGGCGGTAAACGCAGGCATCGCGAACTTCGTGGAGGTGGGCGTTGCCTATTTGGACCGTGATAATGCGGACAACCGCACCATTGCCAGCGCGAAAGTGCAGTTCATTCCCACCGGCTTTGAGAACCTGAAAATCGGCGTGGGAGTGATAGACATCGCGAAAGCAGTGGAGCGAACGGGCTACATCATGGTGACCACCCGCGCAAAGGTTCCGGTGGAGGTGGAAGACACCGTATCGCAAATCATACTACATGCAGGTTACGGTACGGGCTTGTTCCGCGAGAAGATTATCGGTGGTGCAGAGGGCGTTCTCAACGGAAAGTGGCGCGTGATTCTGGAGTACGACGGTGATAACGTCAACGGAGGCTTGCGCTACAGCCACGATGAGTATCTGCGCCTGCAAGCAGGTATCCTGCGCAACCAGATGTTCTTCAGCGCGGGCTACACCATGGAGTTCTAGTCCAGTATAACGGAGGAAAAAGCCATGCGTCTCGCAGTGTTCGTTGGTTGCGTACTGTTCTGTATCGCATCTACCGCTGTGCGAGGGGCGGGTACCGAAATGCGCCTGAGTGTGCATACAAAGGGGAACGCCCCCACCCTTGTCATCGCGAATCTGCCTTCCGCGGTGAAAACGAACGAGGTACGCCTGCTTCTACTGCCCCAGCGCACGGAAGTGCCCTGTGACGTTCGGCTCGCCGAAAAAGGCATACGCCAGCTGGTGTGGATACATCCGGGAGGTAAGCGCGATTACGTGGTGGAGACAAAGGCTCCTTCCTGTCCCACGCTATGGCAAGCCCGGCTGAAAGAGAATGCCCTCGAAATCACCCGCGAGGGCAAACTGGTAACCCGATACGTGTTTGCCGGTGCCGCCAAGCCCTACCTCTACCCTATTCATGCGCAAACCGGTGTGCCCATGACTCGCGCCTACCCGATGGAAGAGCGCGAGGGCGAATCCACCGACCACCCGCACCAGAAATCTTTCTGGTTCACGCACGGCGATGTGAACGGCATAGACTTCTGGACAGAGGGTGAAGACAAGGGACGCATCGTGCACCGTGAGTTCTCAGACATCTCCGGTGGGCGCGTCGGCACATTCATCACCACACGCAACGAGTGGCGCACCCCACAGGGACAGGTGCTCTGCACCGACACGCGCGAGGTGTGCGTGTACGACGTGGACGATTTGCGCATCATCGACTTCACCGTAACCATTCGCGCAGGCGAGCAGCCGATACGCTTTGGCGACACCAAGGAGGGCACGTTCGGTATCCGCATCCCCACCAGCATGGAACAGCGGCATGGCAAGGGAGCGATACTCACCGCGGAAGGCAAGCGCGACAAGGAGGCATGGGGCACACGTGCCATCTGGTGTACCTACAGCGGCGACATCGGAGGCGAGATATACAGCATCTCGGTGTTTGACCATCCGGGCAACCCGCACCATCCCACCTACTGGCACGTGCGCGATTATGGACTGTTCGCGGCCAACCCCTTCGGCTGGCACGACTTCCAGAACAATCCAAACGTGGACGGCAGTATCACCGTGCCTGCGGGTGGACAGATAACGTTTCGCTACCGCACCATCTTTGCGAAGGGGGCAATGCCTGCGGAAAGGTTGAACGCCCTGTACGAGGCGTTCGCTACGCCTGCAAAGGTAGATATCGCCCGATAGGCGTGGACTTTTTTCTGGGGCTACATATCGGGTATACTTTGCTTGAGCAACAATGAAATGGCAAATTGTGCTCCGGCGGGTGGGTAAGGTTTTCGACGAGCGCACGGTGTTGCGGGATATATCGGCAACTATAACCGCCCCCGGAGCATGGGTTATATCGGGACCGAACGGCAGCGGCAAGAGCACCTTGCTTCGCATCATCGCGGGATTACTGACGCCCACTGAAGGCGAGGTACTGTACCTTTACAATGGAGAACGGCTGACAGCACGTCAACAAAGGCAAGCGGTTGGCATGGTCGCTCCGGACATGGCGCTCTACCGCCCTCTTACTGCGCTGGAGAACTTGCGATTCTTCGCGCGGGCACGTGGTCTGTCTTTGAGGGATAGCGAGTTGCTGGAGTGGCTGGAGAAAGTGCAGCTGCGCCCAAGGGCGCATGACCCGGTCGCTACCTTCTCCACCGGCATGGTGCAGAGGCTGAAGCTGCTCACCGCGTTGTTGCATCGTCCACCCGTGCTGTTGCTGGACGAGCCGGGTAGCAATCTGGACGAAGCGGGCGCCAGGTTCATCTATCAAACGGTCAAAGAGCACGCTGGACATGGCATTGTGGTTATCGCTACCAACGACACCCGAGAGCTGGGCTACGGTGAACCGCTCATCCAGCTGGGCGCATGAAGCGATAGCGGTCTTTGCGAAGGACTGGCTGCTGGAGCTGCGCACGCGCGTGGCGTTGGGTGCGGTGGTGCTGTTTGCGGTCACATCGGTTGTGGCGTCTGGGTTTGCGCTGGCACCGCCGTCGGGTGTGCCCGCCGAGGTGAAAGCGGCTCTGCTGTGGGTGGTTATCTTCTTCGCGGCGGTGGCAGGTCTGTCGCGCGTGTTCGTCGTGGAGGAAGAGACTCGCACGGCGGACGCGCTGCGACTGGCGGTGTCCTCGACCGGAGTTTTTGCAGGCAAGCTGGCGTTCAACGCGGTGCTGATGTGGACGTTGTGCGCGATAACGGTGCCGCTGTATCTGCTGCTGCTGGAGGCACCGTTACGCAACGCGAGTCTTCTGGTGATAGTCGTGTTGCTGGGAAGTACCGCGCTGGCATGTGCGACGACAGCGGTTGGCGCCATAGTGGCTAAAGCCACCATGCGTGGGGCGTTATTCGGTGTTCTGTCGTTTCCGGTAGCGCTGCCTCCCTTGCTGGTGGTTATTCACGCCACCAAGGCGGCATGGTTGAGTGATAATGCATGGCGGGTGGCAGCAGGCGACCTGCAGGTTCTGTCAGGGTTTATGCTGGTGATTGTGCCCGCGTCTGTGCTGGTGTTCGAACACATCTGGAGCGAGTAGGTGATGAACAGAACGGTTCAGATACTCACAGGCATCTGGGTTGCCGGGGTAACGGTTGCCGCATTCCTGTGGCTCCCTCCCGCTGAGGGCTTCCGCAGTCCTGAAGCAGCGCGTATTGTGGTTTTCCATGTGCCCTGTGCTATGCTTACCTTCGTTGCCTTTCTCGTCAACGCGGTCTACTCGTGGAAATACCTGCGCTCGCGCGACCCGCTAACCGATAGCAAAGCCAACGCGGCGGCGGAGCTGGGAATGCTGTTTGCGATACTGGCGACGGTAACCGGCTCGTTGTTCGCGATGGAACAGTGGGGCAGCGCGTGGAACTGGGACCCGCGTGAAACCTCTATCGTGATGCTGATGCTGGTATACGCCGCGTACTTCGTGCTGCGCGGCGCGGTAGAAGAGAAGAGCAAACGAGCGCGCCTCTCGGCAGCATACGCCTTACTGGCTTTTCCGGCAATGGTCTTTCTCATCTGGATATTGCCTCGAATCGTGGAATCGCTGCACCCGACAAACACGCTGTTCTCTCGCTCGGGGTTGGACCCCAAGTATCGGATTACTCTGTGGAGTTTCTTCGCGGGGTTGTTGGCGGTTTTCGTCTGGATGTTTCGGCTGAGATTGCGGGTGGAAATCGCGGAGGCTCGCCTGCGCAGGCAACATCGCCGCGACACAATGCCTGAAGCCACACCGGCAGGAGAGACAAGATGAACCCATTGCTGACTTACATGATTGTCCCGTTGCTGATATGGGCAGGGATATTCGGCTACCTGTTCTGGCTGGACATGCGCCTGCGGGCACTGGAAAAACGGTTAGAAGAGGAGGGACATCGGTGAAAAAGGCGTACCTTTTCGCTATCGGTTTCATCGCGCTGGGGCTGTTCATGGCGGGACGCGCGATGATACAGACCATAGTGCCCTATGTGTCGGTCGCCGAGGCGCGAGAAAGCACCCGAAAGGTGCAGGTGAAAGGAAAACTCGTGGCGGGTTCGCTGCAGATGGATGCTATGCGGGGAGAAACCCGTTTCCTGATAGAAGACGCCAAAGGCGACCGCTTGCCCATTGTACACCCCAAGCTGGCACAGGGCAATGTGGAGCAAGCCACCGAGATTGTGGCTATTGGGCAAATGCAAGGTAAAGTATTCGTGGCGGAAAAAATCCTGTACAAGTGTCCGTCCAAGTACCAGGGCAAGCAGATGCAGGAATATCAGGAGAGCTCACAATGAACACTGCGGAATGGGGACGGCTTGTTATCTATCTCGGCGCGGCCGGCGCCGTGGCAGCAACCGTGTTGTTCGCGCTGGCTGCCAAGTACGAAGGATGGCTCGTTTGGGCACGGCGGGCGTATGCCCTTGCGGTTTTCAGTGCCGTGACCGCATTTGGCATCCTGGTCCTGCTGTGTATGCGCAGCGATTTCGGCGTGGTGTACGTCGCCAACTTCAGCTCCAGCGACCTGCCCTGGTACTACAAACTCTCTTCGGCCTGGGCGGGACAGGAAGGCAGCTTCCTACTTTGGGCATTCTGGACAGCGGTGCTGGGTCTGCTGCTCATACGCCGACTGAAACGCTATGAACCGCTGACGATGGCGGTGTACAGCAGTATCCTCGCCTTCCTGATGGCGATACTCACCAAGCAATCACCGTTCCTGCAATATCCCCCCAGCGAAGTGCCGCCCGAAGGCATGGGGCTGAATCCACTTCTGCAGAACTACTGGATGGCGATACACCCACCCACCATCTTTATCGGCTTTGCGTCACTGGCCATCCCCTTCTCTATCGCCGTGGCGGCACTGTTGCGCAAGGACTGGGACGGCTGGGTGCAAATCGCCATGCCGTTTGTTATCCTGTGCTGGGTAACGCTGGGCGCCGGGCTGATACTGGGCGGTTACTGGGCGTACGTGACGCTCGGCTGGGGCGGTTTCTGGGGCTGGGACCCTGTGGAAAACTCCTCGCTGGTGCCCTGGCTGGTGATTACGGGGCTGATTCATGGTCTGGTGGTGCAGCGCAATCGCGGTGGGCTACACCGTTCTAACCTGTTGCTGGCTCTGCTGGGTGCTCCCCTATTCTTCTATGGAACTTACATGACGCGCAGTGGTGCGCTCGCCGAATCTTCAGTGCACGCCTTTGATGCACTGGCGAAAGGTGCGCTCGGGCTGGTGGTTGCCATGCTACTCACCTATACCGTGGGTGGGCTTGGACTGTGGCTGTTCCGCCTGCGCAGCATTCCCGCAAAGCAAACCGCCGAAGGTATCCTCTCGCGTGACCTGGCGTTTTCGCTGGGCATCATCTCTCTGGTGCTTATCGCGGGGCTAACGCTTATCGGCGCGTCGATGCCCATCATCTCGTTGCTCATTGCCAAACAGAGCAGTGCAGTGGAAGTACGCTACTACCACATCGCCAACGCACCGTTCGCCTACCTGATGCTGTTACTGCTGGGGCTGGTGCCGTTCCTGAGCTGGCGCAAAGTCGACGATACCGATGTGTTTCTGCAGCGCATTTCGGCGCCCTGGTACGCCACACTGGTTATCGGGTTGGCGGTTGCCTTCCTGTCGTACTTTATGCGTCTGCCTGTGGCGGTTGGCGTATTCTTCTTGATGCTGCTGGCGACGTTCACCATCCTGTCCAACGCCATCCTGGTGTGGCGGCTCGCAAAGCGCAGTCCGATGAGCATGGGAGGTTACCTCACGCATATCGGTGTGGGGTTGGTGCTGCTGGGCGCAGCTGCCAGCGCGTTTTACGAGCGGAAAGCAGAGGCGTTGCTCACCAACGGGATGACCGCCGAGATGTTCGGTTTCAAGGTGAGCTACGCGGGCATGACCCATCCCGATGAGGAGATGGGTAAGGATAACGCGGTACGCCTGAAGTTCGAAAGCCTGAACGGAGGCAAAAGCTTCGAAGCACGCCCTGTTTACTATTTCGACACACACAATCCCATGCAGCCGCGCCGCGTGGCGGAACCGCACATCTATAAGCACCTGCTGTATGACATGTACATCGCTATTGGCAGCGATGGCGGTGGGGTCATCGAGCGGACGCAGGACCCCGGCAGAACCCTGCCCATCCGGCGCGGTGAGACCAAAAAGATGGGCGAATACACCATCCGGTTCAGAGAGTTTCGGATACGCGGGCAAATGGGCGAAGCGGATATGAGCATCGGCGCAGTGCTTGATGTAGAATATAAGGGAAAGAAGACGGAGATGGTGCCCGAGGCGGTGCTGGCAAGAGGCTGGAGACCCGCCAAATTGCCCGGCGGAGGAGAGGTGGCGATATTCGCCGATGAGATTAACGCCAATGAACGGCAGGTCATCCTCCATTTCTTTGGGATGCCCGGGCAGACCACCATGCCCGACCATGTTATCGTGCCGGTGGAGGTCAAGCTGAAACCGCTTATTAACCTTGTCTGGCTGGGCACGATACTGATGATGCTGGGAGGGGGAATAGCCATGCGCCGGCGGTTCGCCGAGCTGCGCCAGGAGCAACAGGAACCTGCTGCAGTGCCAGCACACGTCGGCCAAAAGCCCAAAGCCCGCACCAGACCGGCTCCGGGGGTAACAGGAGGACAATAGCGCATGGTGCTTCGGCAGGTGCTGAAAAGCAAAATCCACCGTGCCACTATTACCGAAGCAAACGTGGACTATATCGGCAGTATTACCATCGACTCCGACCTGATGGAGCGAGTAGACCTTCTGCCCGGCGAGCTCGTACATGTCTGGGATCTGACGAATGGCGAGCGGTTCGAAACCTACGCTATCGCCGGGGAGCCGGGCAGTGGGGTCATTTGCATCAACGGAGCTGCTGCGCTTAAAGTGTCGGCAGGGCATAAGGTGATTATCGCCGCGTTTGCCCTCACCGACGAGCCCATTACTCCACGCATTATCCTCGTGGACGACAACAATCGCTTTGTGAAATACTTGTAAAGGGGGGAACTTGGATTGCAGGCTGTCTGGATAATAGCCTTCGTATCGGCGGCATTGCTTGCCGCGTATCGCTGGTACGGCACTTTCCTGGTCAAGCGGGTATTTGGAGTAGATGACGCTTCCCCTACTCCGGCACACACCCTGAGAGATGATGTGGACTACGTACCCACGCCTGTGCCGGTGTTGTTCGGGCACCATTTCGCTTCCATCGCCGGGCTGGGGCCACTGCTGGGACCGGCTATTGCTGTTGTCTGGGGATGGCTTCCTGCGCTTATCTGGATTGTGATAGGAAGCATCTTCATCGGCGCAGTACATGATGCTGGTTGCCTGGTCGCCTCCATACGAAACCGGGCGCGTTCCATCGCCGATGTTACCGCCGATGTGATGGGGCATCGTGCCCGCACGTTGTTTTTGTTGTTCGCTATTTTCGCGCTCTCTCTGGCGATGGGGGTCTTTGTTGTCAATATCTCTACCCTTTTTGCGCCGGGCGCAGGTGCCGCGGAAGGTGGACACGTTCCTCAAGCCGTCCTGCCCAGCGCGATGCTCATTGCGATTGCACTGGTGGTCGGTGTTCTGCATTACCGCGTGCGCTTACCGCTGGCTCCTCTGACCGTTGGGGCGGTTGCCTTGAGCCTGCTTTTCATCTGGATAGGTGTGAGGCTCCCGGTAACCGGTGTGGCAGGCATCGGACTGAATCCGGAACGATGGACATACTTGCTGATGCTCTATGCTTTTGCGGCTTCTATCCTGCCTGTATGGCTGCTGCTGCAGCCAAGAGACTATGTCAACTCTTTCCAGCTTTACCTCGGCATGTTGCTGCTCTTCATCGGGTCGGTGGTGGGTAATCCACGCATGGTCGCGCCTGCGGTCAATACCTCGGCACAGGGGCTACAACCACTGTTCCCCATGCTGTTTATCACCGTAGCCTGTGGAGCAGTATCCGGTTTCCACGCACTGGTAGCATCGGGTACCACGTCAAAGCAGCTGGCTAAAGAGAGCCACGTCAAGCCAGTAGCGTATGGCGGGATGCTTACCGAAGGCTTACTGGCAACGCTTGCGCTGGTGAGCGTTGCGGCGGGCTTTGGTACCGTCGGCGAATGGTCTTCCCACTACGCCGACTGGAAGTCCGCCGGTACCCATGCCCTGTCCAACTTCGTTCACGGTGCGGGAGTCATTGTCTCGTCCTGCGGCGTGCCTCTGGAGCTGGCAAAAGTGTTTATCGCTACGGTGGCGGTGGGCTTCGCGCTCACGACGCTGGACAGCGGCACGCGCCTGATTCGCTACAACATTCAGGAACTGGGCGGCGCGTGGAGACTTTCCGTGTTGCAACGCCCGCTGGTGGCTACCGCCATTGCCGTCGGTTTCATCGGGGGGTTCGCGCTGATGCGCTCGCCGGACCCCGTCACCGGCCAACTGAAGCCGTTGGGTTCCATTCTCTGGCAGCTGTTCGGCACATCCAACCAGCTGCTGGCGGGGCTATCGTTGCTGGTGGTATCGCTATACTTACGCGCGCTTGGA
>JAPWUZ010000158.1 GCA_028275265.1 Armatimonadota bacterium
AAGTGGTAAGCGGTCAGGGTAAACTCCTGCCACCGCCACGACTCACCGTGCTTCACCACGCGGTCTACCGATATGGCAAACGGGGAAAGGCACGGCAGCCTCCATGCATCGGGTTGAGCCACTACCTGCGCTACCGATTCTTCAGCGATGACCGGGCAACCGAACTGCTGCTGGAACCGGGGAATGCAGTCCACATGGTCGTCGTGATAGTGAGTTATCCACAGCGCATCTACGGCTTCCACCTCACCCGAGCACAGCCAGTTTTCCACCTGGCGGATGACTTCATCGCTGCCGCAGTCCATTACCAGAAGGTGGCCGCTTTCGCTTCGTACCATCCAGCTGGTTCCCACGTGGTGCAAGAAGGGCGGAGTGGGCAGGGAAGGGGCGACGGCAACAGGCTTTGCGCTGGAAGACTGCTCACGCAGCAGGTCGGGGAAGTAGTACCACAGCGCGGATGTGGAGAGGTAGTTCTCGTAGAAGTCACGCAGACGGGTTTCCAGCAGGTCTATCGCGCTTCTGGGGTCGCGGATGATATTGCCGTGTGACGGGACGAGCACCGTCGCGCCTGACGATTCGATGCGCCGCAGGCTGGCAATTACCTCGCGCCATGCGCTCATGAAACCATGGTAATCGGTCAACCCGCCGAACCCCTTTTGCAGGCTGTACAAATCGAGTATCTGCCCCTCGTCGAATATCAGGTCGCCGCAGAAGGCGATGCGCTGTCCGTCCACATCCAGCAGATAGGTCATGCTTCCGTCGGTATGCCCGGGGGTATGCAGGGCGGTGATGCGGGCAGGCATCCATTTCAGTGTATCGCCATCGACAAAGGTGCGATGTATCGGCACAGGTTCGGTGAGCACGTGATGGGGGCGAAAGTGGTACACATGCCAGCGGTTTTTGGGGTCGCTCCAGTAGGCGTCTACCTCTTCAAATAACGCACGTTCCGCCTCGGGTGCGCCTGTCCAGCCGCCGCCAGCCAGCACACGAGGCGCACCGTACGCCTGGTCGCGGTGGTGATGGGTGAACAGCACGCCGTCTACCCAGCGGATGCCACACCCTTCGAGTGTGTCCAGCACGGAGCCATCTCCAACGTCAATGAGTAGCGCCTCCTCGCCACGATGGATGACGCCTACGTTTACCGCACCTCGATGGATGAACAGGTGCTGGCTGATAGCGGTTAATGTGGCAGGCATGGTGACTCCTTTTGCATGTATCTCTACACCACCATCATAGCGAGAGGAATAGCGGTTCGTCAAGCGTCATGGTTGCCACTGAGACCGCTTTGGATGGGGGAGCACGCCGCGCCGTCAGTAGGTTTGTCTCCTCGGGTCCCAGATATCGCGCAAGCCGTCGCCGAGGAAGTTCAACGCCATTACCGTTAGCGACAGCATGACCGCCGGGTAGACCAGTAGCATCGGATGGCTGCGCATCAGCTGGCGGGCATCGTCAATCATGCGGCCCCACGAGGGTAGGGGTGGTTGTGCCCCTAGCCCCAGAAAGCTTAATGCGCTTTCGGCAAGCACGATGCCCGCCGAGTCCACCGTTACCGCCACCACAATCGTCGGTAACAGATTGGGCAGGATGTGTCGCCATAGGATGCGGAAGTGGTTGAGTCCAATGGCGCGGGCGGCTTCTACAAACTCGCGTTCACGTAGGGCTAGCGTCTGCGAACGCACCACCCGCGCCATGCTGGGCCAGCCGGTGAGCGCGAGGGCGATGAACACGTTGTGTAAACCCGGTCCCAGTATCGCTACTATCAGTATCGCCAGCAGGATGTCAGGGAAGGCGAACATCATATCGGTAAATCGCATGATGACACTATCCCACCTGCCCCGAAAGTATCCTGCCAGCAAGCCCAGCGTCACACCGATAAGCACCTCCAGCAGCTCCACCTGCAGCACCACCGTCAGCGACACTCGCGCCCCGTACACCAGGCGGCTGAAGACGTCGCGTCCCAGCTCGTCGGTTCCCAGAAGGTGTGTGGTGGACGGCGGCTGTAGCACTGCCGAGGCGTCCTGCGCGTCGTAGCGATAGGGCGCAATGAGGGGCGCGAGCAAGGCAATCGCCGCCACCAGACAGAGGTATACCAGCGACGCCAGCGCCAGCGGATGTCGCTTCCACTCACGCCACATCAGGCAGGCTCACCCCACGGATAAAGCAGTACCTTTCCACAGTTGCCTGTCAGCTGCAATTCCCAGGCGTCCTGCACACGGCTTAGCGGGAAGCGGTGTGTGATCATCTTATCCAGCAGATGCCCCATTTCACGGATGGTCAGCATCATACGTGGAGTATCGGCAAGGTTCCAGTGCCAGATGCCGTGCACGACCAGACCCTTGCGCAGCAGGTCGTTGCTCACATGCACGGTGAACTCGCCCGCCTCTGCGACGAACGCTACCTGTGCGCGCCGGCGTACGGCGTTTATCATGAAACGTTGCGCCTCCGGCGTGCCGGCACATTCCAGCGCTTTGTCCACCCCTTTGCCATCTGTCAGGCTCAGAATCTGCTGCATCGCAGTGGGGTCGCCAGGGTCTATTGCCGCAACAGCTCCGAGCTCCAGCGCGAGATTCCGACGATAGGGATGCGGTTCCACCGCAATGACTTTTGCGCCCCGGTACACGGCGTTGACTACGCCCCCCAATCCTACCGGTCCCATACCGGTGATTAACACAGTGTCATAGGCGTTAACGTCCAGACGTTGCATCGCGCCGAAAGTGGGACCAAGTCCGCAACATGCCATGCTTGCATGTTCATAGGACATGCCATCAGGTATGGGGATGAGCAACCAGTCTTGCTTGAGGATATACTGGGCGTAGGTTGCCGTGCCCGCGCTGTTGCCGGTGAGTTTCAGGACATCCAGATTGTTCAGACAGTAGACATAGTCGCCTGCGAGGCAGTATCTGCAGGTTCCGCATGGATACTGTGGCATCACCACCACGCGGTCGCCTACTTTCACTCTACCCGGCTGTGCGACTTCTACCACCTCTCCTGCCGCTTCGTGCCCAAGTACGTCGGTGATGTGCCCGTCGCGATACAGTTTGTACTCGGTACACATCGGCGTCACATGGATTTTGACCACCACCACGTCGCCCCATGCGTGGGGCGTTTCGCGCTCCACCAGCTGCGCCTGCCTTTTGCCAGTAATGGATGCGACTTGCATGGAAATTACCTCCTCCCTTTTACGCACGGAATCGTACTCTCGGGTCTAACCGCGTATACAGAATGTCCACAAACAAGTTCACCGCGATGAACAAGAACGCAAACAACAGCGTTGTTGCCTGAATGACGGGATAGTCACGACGCAGAATGGCTTCGATAGACTTGTATCCGACACCCGGCACGGCGAACACCGTTTCCACAATGAACGAACCCGTCAATAGATAGCCGAAGGCATTGCCGATGACCGTGACCACCGGTAACAGGGCGTTCGGCAGAGCGTGCTTGAGAATGACGGCACGTTCGGGTACGCCTTTAGCGCGGGCGGTGCGGATGTAGTCCTGCTGTAGCACTTCCAGCATGGATGTGCGGGTGAACCGAGCGATGCTTGCCGACGGGCGCGCTGCCAGCACCAGCACCGGCAACACCAGATACTCCGGTGCGCCCCAGCCCGCCACCGGCAGCCAGCCCAACCGCACCGACACCAGCAAGATGAGTAGTGTGGCCAGCACGAAATTGGGCACGGAGATGCCCAGCACCACGCCTGCCATGCTGAGCCGGTCGGGGAGACGGTTGTGGAATACTGCCGCTACGATGCCTGCCGGTATGCCAACGGCTATTGCCAGCAGGATAGCCAGCACCGCCAGAGTAGCGGTCGCGGGAAAAGACTCCCGAATGACGTCACCAACCGGACGGCGATTGTACAGCGAGATGCCAAAATCACCCTTAACTGCACTCCATACAAAACGCCCGTACTGCACGTACCACGGCTGGTCTAATCCCAACTCATGACGCACCTGCGCTACGGTTTGCGGGTCAGAGTGCTCACCTAGAATCATGCGGATAGGGTCTCCCGGTGCGAGGTAGCCCATGATGAAGGTGAGGAAAGAGATGAGCAACAGGGTGGGTATCGCCTGCAAAAGGCGTGACAGCACGTAGCGTACCATGCTATATCCACCCCTTACGTTTGAAGATGTACCATTCCACGACGCCCACCACTACCATCATCGCTGCTGCCAAAGGATAGCCTGCCTTCCATCGCAGTTCGGGCATGTGGACGAAGTTCATGCCATAGATGCCAGCGATGAGTGCGGCAGACATCAGCACGGTGGAAATCACGGTGAGGATACGCATGACCTCGTTGAGCCGATTGGAGACCACCGAAAGGTAGGCGTCAAGCACACCGGCAAGGATGTCGCGGTTGAGGTCAGCCAGCTCGGCAATGCGCAGGGTGTGGTCGTAGACATCCTGCAGGTAAGGGACCACCTCATCGGGGATAAGCTCCATGTCGCGGCGGAGCAGGGCGTTGAGGATGTCCCGCAATGGGGTGATATGCTGGCGCATCTCCAGTAATCTCCGCTTTACCTGCAGGATGTCCCCTACCTGTACATCGCGGCTGCCTGCGAAGATGGCGTCCTCCAGCTCGTCCGACTTCTCCTCCAGTGTATCTCCAGGCGGGAAATACTCGTCTACGATGGCGTCGAGCAGGAGATGCAGCAGATGCGCTGAAGTTTTTCCCACCTTGTCGGGTTGCGTCGTCCACCGCTGGAACCAGTACTCTATCAGCGGCACGGCCTCGGTGTGCACGGTCACCAGGAAGTGTTGTCCCAGAAAGAAACCTATCTCGGTATACACTTCCTCGCCGTTCTGTTGCTGCACGGCGTGCGCCGTCAGGAAGAGCACGTCATCATGTCTCTGAAGGGCAGGGCGCTCGTAGGGGCTGAGGGCATCCTCCACCGCTAAGGGATGGAAGTGGAAACTCTGGCTCAATAGCATCGAAGCCGCGCGCGTATCGTGCGCTGTAATATCCACCCACAGCAACCCGTGTCCACTGGCAAACGCCTGTATGGCCGCATCTTCTTCCAAAAGGACGGGCGCATCGGGCGGCAACCAGTATGCCGCTTTCAGCTGGTAAGAAGGTATCTGCTCAGGCATCATCCTCAGAGCGGGCATAGACGCTTGAAACGGGACTTACCGCTTACTGCTCCAGCGCTTCAACACTTTCATCGCGTTCCTGTACGTGATTTTATCAAAAACCTCCTGTGAGATGTCGCCGTTGGCGAGGCGTTCCTTCAGGTAGTTCAGGTGAGGCATTCGCCCTTCCTCGTCCGCAAAGCACACGTCGGTGCCGAACATCAGTTTATCCTGAAACTCGTTCAGGAACCGGATGCCGTAATACGGGTCGCGGGTGAGCGCGTTGTAGCCGCTGCCCGCCGAGATGTCTGCATACAGGTTGGGGAAGTCGCCCAACAGCTTTGGGATCATTCCCTCCTCCCGAACGGGTCCCTTTGGGTAGCCGAGCAGGTCAGCTGGGCTAACATCCGCGCTGATTTGCGCCCAGAATCCCGGTCCATGCCCGATGATGATGGTGTCAGGAGCCTGTTTCAGCAGGTTCAGCAGGTGTGGGGAGCCCGGCTCGTCGATCAGTCCGTACTGACCCTCAGCGACGCCTGTAGCGTGGATGGTCACAGGGAACTGCCACTCTCCGCACTGACGGAACAGATTCACCACGCGGGGGTCATCGTAGAACAGGTTCGCGCCGATTTCGCCGATGCCCGCGCAGCCCATCTCCACAAACCGCTCAAAAAGCCAGGAAAAGTCTGTTTTGGCGCTGTTTCCGCCCCAGCGGGGGTCTACGTTGCCAAAGGGAATGATACGGTTGGGATAGCGGAGCCCTGCCCGGATTTGCGACACAATGTCGGCTTGCGGTTGGAAAAGACCCGGAAATTGCAAGCCATCGGGCGAGGCAGGCCATGGAAGCAGAACCGCTTTATCGATGCCTTCGTCGTCGAGGCGGGCTATCAGGTCTTCGACGGTAATCGGCTTGCGATGCAGATTGCTCAGAGAGCGCAGGTCACCAATGTGGGTGTGCACGTCGATAATCACTCGTTGGGTACCTCCATACCGAGATGGTACATGGCAAATGCGAGCACGTCTGCCTCCTCCTCAATCGCCAGCGAGGTCGGTTTTCCAGCACCGTGTCCGGCACGAGTCTGGATTCGGATAAGCACGGGAGCGTCTCCTGCCTGCACCTCCTGCAGTCTCGCCGCGAACTTGAAGGAATGGGCGGGCATCACGCGGTCATCATGGTCGCCAGTAGTGATGAGCGTCGCGGGGTAGCGCACGCCAGGCTTGA
The DNA here is from genome assembly GCA_028275265.1 of Armatimonadota bacterium. GTDB lineage: Bacteria > Armatimonadota > HRBIN16 > HRBIN16 > HRBIN16 > HRBIN16. The sequence goes on from JAPWUZ010000158.1 coordinate 6,290, forward strand.
GGTTATGCAGGGGAGAGTAGGCGTGTAACACTTTGAACATCTGCGGG
>JAPWUZ010000012.1 GCA_028275265.1 Armatimonadota bacterium
CTGTCGGCAGACATCTGGCTTCACTCCAAGAGTCGTTACCCTGTGCATTAACGCCCCAACAAACCGCACGCACTGCCGGAAGGCTGATTGCGCTCTCAATATTTGACAACCTGAAACGTTTCTGATACAATATATTGGAAATCTCCTCAGGAAAGCCTGCTGAGTCGTGGATTTTTCCGCTCGGAGGTGTAGGAAGGAAAAACGCATGGCAAAACCGGGAACACTGGCGACACCCCAAACTGATGACGAACAGTCCTTAGTGACTACCGTTGACCGCGAGTACACCGCGCAGGAGTTTACCGTACTCGAGGGGCTGGAAGCCGTACGGCGACGCCCCGGCATGTATATCGCCGATACCGGCGTGCGCGGGCTCCATCAGCTCTTCTACGAGGTCATAGACAACAGCATCGACGAAGCACTGGCTGGCTTTTGTACACGTATCGATGTGGTGCTTCACCCGGACGGCAGTCTCTCCGTCACCGACAATGGGCGCGGTATCCCCGTAGACATCAACAAAGAAACCGGTTTGACCGGCGTGGAGCTGGCAATGACGCGCCTTCATGCTGGCAGTAAGTTCGGCGGCGGTGGCTATCGCGTCTCCGGTGGACTGCATGGTGTTGGGGTGTCGTGCGTGAACGCCCTCTCCGAGTGGCTGGTGGTGGAGGTGTGTCGCGACGGTAAACGCTATCGCCAGCGATTCGAGCGAGGCACGCCGGTGACCCCTCTGGAAGTGGTGGGCAAAGCCAAAAACACGGGCACGATGGTACACTGGCTGCCCGACCACCTCATCTTCGAGAAGCGGGACTATGACCCTGAGCGCATTGTGCGTCGCATCCGTGAACTGGCTTTCCTGAACAAGAACGTCACCATCACGTTTACCGACGAACTGCATGGTGAGCCGACGCAGACCTTCCACTACAAGAACGGGCTGGCGGAGTTCGTGCAGTGGCTGAACGAGAACAAGGACCCCCTGCACAAGCCCATTCACTTCGCCCGCACGCGCGAAGACACTTACGTGGAAATCGCCATCCAGTACAACGACACCTATCAGGAGAACATCTTCGCCTTCGCCAATAACATCCACAACACCGAAGGCGGGACGCACGTGTCGGGCTTCAAGACCGCGCTCACGCGCGTCATCAACAACTACGCCCGCAAAAACGGCTTGCTGAAGGAGAAAGACCCCAACTTCAGCGGCGACGACGTGCGTGAAGGACTGACTGCCGTCATCAGCGTGCTGCTGCTGAACCCGCAGTTCGAAGGGCAAACCAAGACCAAGCTGGGCAACAGCGAGATAGAAGGTCTGGTGAACTCCATCGTCGGCGAGGCGCTATCGCAATACTTTGAGGAGAACCCTTCTGTTGCCCGGCGCATCGTCGAAAAGGCACTGGTGGCGCAGCGCGCGCGTGAGGCTGCCCGACGCGCGGCAGACCTGGTGAAGCGCCAGAGCGCACTGGAAAACACCTCCCTGCCGGGTAAGCTGGCGGACTGCTCGGAGCGCGACCCGCGCCTGTGTGAGCTGTTCCTCGTGGAGGGCGATTCGGCAGGCGGCTCCGCCAAGCAGGGACGTGACCGGCGCACACAGGCGGTTCTTCCCCTGCGCGGCAAGATTCTGAACGTGGAGAAGGCACGGCTGGACAAGGCACTGGAAAACGAAGAGATTCGCGCCCTCATCACCGCGCTGGGCACGGGTATTGCGGGACCTGGCAATGGTTCTAACGGAAACGGTGATGAGAAAGAGAACGGCGACTTTAAGTTTGACCTGTCCAAACTGCGCTACCACCGCATCATCATCATGACCGATGCAGACGTGGACGGCGACCACATCCGCACGCTGCTGCTCACCTTCTTCTTCCGTTATATGCGCCCCCTCATCGAAGAGGGACACGTGTACATCGCGCAGCCGCCCCTCTACGTGATTAAGGCGGGCAAGGATGAACGCTATTATGCCCGCACCGAGAAGGACCGCGATGAGATACTCAAAAACCTCAAGCGCAAGAACGTGACCGTCGGACGGTTCAAAGGGTTGGGCGAGATGAACGCGGAGGAGCTGGCGGAAACCACGATGAACCCCGCCACCCGCCGGCTGGTGCGCGTGGAGCTGGAAGACGCCGTCGCCGCGGACGAGATATTCAGCGTGTTGATGGGCGACAAAGTGGAACCGCGCAAGGAGTACATCGTCCGCCACGCCAAGCAGGTCACCAACTTGGACTGGCACGCTTAACCTGCTCCTTGACAGTTCAGGCAACATCACCGACCGATACAGCTACGACGCTTGGGGTAACCCGATCGAGCAGGTCGGCACCACCTTCAACCCCTTCCGCTGGAACGCCGCCTATGGATATGAGTGGACGCCCGCCACCGGTTTGTACCATGTCGGCGCACGGGAGTATGACCCCCGCACGGCAAGATGGCAGCAAAGATACCCATTCGACGCCGCCAGCGGCGACCCGAACCTGTATCGGTACGCTGGGAATGACCCCATCAATCAAATAGACCCCGACGGCACCGAATTGTCTACCTCTTCGGGAGCATATCTACCAGCACCGCCTTCGCGCCATCAATCACTGCCTGCCCGTTCTCGCGGCGTAGCGTACCCTTTACGGTCACCACGTCGCCCGCGATGAAGGCCAACGGCAGCTCGCCCGGTATCCGCACGGTCACTTCACCCAGCCGGAAGTCGCCGTTGGTTCCCGGCATACCGGAGGTCACCGCCCACTCCGTGAGCACTACCTGTGTGCCTTCCGGCAGGCGCGAAAGTTCCGCCAGATTCTTTACCCGCTTCGCGCCGGTATCACCCAGCAACAGGTTGCACGTGGTCACCTTGCCTGCCTCTACCTTTACTTTCAGCGTCAATGCCTTCCCCACTCGCGGCTGTACTGTCACCTGATATTCTCCAGGCGGCAGGTGCACAAAGCCGAAGAAGCCCGTGCCGTCCACGTACTGCTCGCGCTCCTGCCCCATACCCTTCAAGACGACCAGCGTGTGGTCGGCAGGGTCCAGGGTGTCACCATGAAGGATAGTACCTTTGATGTGCCCGTTCATGGGTTTCTCCTTCCACATCGCGGGGGGCACCGGTACCCAGCCTCCGAAAGCCTTGCCCAGTGCCTCATAAAAGGCGGGATTGTGTTTCTGCTCTTTGCCTTCGGGGTCGGTGTTGGTCGTGGCGTAGGAATAGAAGCACACGCCACGCGGCTTGTTACCACGCGGCGTTGGCTCCCACACGCGTTGCAGCTGCTTCAGGGTGTCCTCAATCGGGTTCAGGAAGTTACCCAGCCCGATGGCAGCGTAGTGCTGGTACTGGTGGTCCTTCACAAAGCGCATCCAGTTATCCAGCCAGCGGGCGTACTTCTGCTCGTTGTAGTAGCACATAGGGAAGTTCCAATCCAGAATACCTTCCTCCATCCAGCCGCGCCAATCCTGATACACGCGCGAATACGCCGCCGCCCGCGTCCACGCCTCATCGGTCTCCGGGCCGTTGCCCCACGTGATGGTTGCCGCCGACACCAGTACCTTCGGGTTCACCGTCCAGGCGTATAGATAAGTCTTGCGCACCAGTGCGGTGACCTGATCGCGCCGCCACTGCTTGAACCGCTCGCTCTTGAAGAAGGGAAATCCCTCTGGTCTGCCGCGCCGTTCGTTGTAGCGCTGCACGCTGACGAGATTGTATCCCCACCGCTCGCCGCCGTAGCGCACGAAATCAAAGTGGATGCCGTCCACGTCATAGTGGCGGATGACGTCCAGATAGGTGCGGAAAGTCCAGTCCGCTGCGCCAGGATGCCCGGGGTCTATTTTGGTGGCTTCGCCGTCGTAGTCTTCGCCCATATCGCTGAGCGAAAGGTAATCGGGGAACCGGCTCTGCAAGGAACGCGGATGTCGATTCCTTCCCACCGCACAGGTGTTCAGCCAGGTATGCACCTGAATGTATGGCTTCTCTCCATGCGCTTTCTGGATGAGATACGCCAGCGGGTCAAACCCCTCTGCGATGTCGGATGCACGTGGCTCGTAGTGCGAGTTGTAGTAGGCATCTGCGCTCTTGCGCACCTGCACCACTACCGCGTTCAGCCCCACCTGACGCACCCGCGCCAGCAAGGTATCTACCTGCTCCGGCGTTTTGATGCCCTCGTTGAAGCCGTCCACCCAAATAGCCCGCATCTGAGGCTCCCCGCTCGGCGTGGCAAATGCGGGCAAAAGACACAGAACCACGACAAATAACCACCGCATCATATTGCCTCCGCTTCCTCCTTGGCAATCTGCACCCAGCGAATCACCCGCTGTGGGTCGCGGCGGATGGTGTGGCAGTCCTTCATGATAATCTCCACACGACAGTCATTTCTCTTCAACGCACGTAAGCCTTGCCGCAGTGTCTGCCGCACGAACTCCTCATCGAAGGTATCCGTTGCCAGCACACCCGGATGAGGTTTCCACGAGAAGATATAGCGATTCCCCAGACGTTCCGCCATCACCTCGACGTTCACCCACGGCGACATCGAAACCCGCCGCAAGCGCGGAAACTTCTCCACGACGTGCCAGCGGCTGTCCAGCGGCTCGCAGCAGCCGTAACAGTTCAGCCCGAACCGCTCCAGCAACGACAGCTGGTAGGGAAAGATGAACTCTTCAAACATGCTGGCGGAGATGCCGACGGTCTCCTGGCTCTCGGCAAAGCCCCACATGTCGACGGGGCGCACGTGCCCGTTGAAATCGGGCTGCGGCAGCTCGTGCGTCCACCCGAACCCGCCCGAGCCGACGTAGGTGCCGTCATTATTCAGAAACAGCAACCCATTCTTTTCCAGAAAGTCCAGCCGGGCGGCGTGACCATCGCGCAGGAACGCCATCAGCCGGTGCAACTCGTCAGGACAATCCACCATGTCGTACATGATTTGTTCCAGCCCGCGCAGGTACACCAGCGTCTGTGTCATGCCGAACGACCACCACCAGACGGTCTTCAACCGCACCTGCAGGATGTCGCCGAAGGTCTCCTGAGCCAGCTGCAAAAGTTCCTGCGTGGCCTCGTAGTCCACCGTAATCTGAGGGAAGCGCAGTTTGTCCATGTCATCGTAGGTCTTTAGCGGAGCCTCCCAGCGCCACGAACCGCCGCCCTCTCCACCGATGCGGGTTTCACGGAGACCCCAGTCGGTCTCGGTATACACATGCCCGACGTTGAAAACAGGCTCGATCACTTTATCGTCGCGCATTTGCGCGCCCCAGAAAACCTCGCGACGCAGATGCCATTCCCATGCCCGAGCCAGACCGCCCTCACACTGCAACGTCTCCGGGGTTAGAATCTCGTTCCAGCCGTTCTCGGGGTCGCAGAACACCAGCGGGCGCGTCGGCTCCAGCGCGTTATGGCGATACCACAGTTCGCGCTTCTCCTCCTCAACAGGGCGAGCTGCCAGGTCCGCCACCTGCTTCGCCAGCTCCCGCAGGATAAGGCGGTCGCGTTGGTTCAAAGAGTACCTCGGCTGGGTAGCGGTATTCTCAGACATCACGCGTGCTCCTCTCTACCGAACTCGTCAAGCAACTCTGTCGGCGACACAATGTGTATTCCACGAAAAGTGCCCAGCGGAAGTAAATGCTTGCGGTCTCCAGTGACGATGTGTGTTGCGTTGCCCAGAAGGGCACATTCCAGCACCTTGTCGTCTTCGGGAGCAAGTGCTGCACCTCGCAATGCCCCGGTAATTGGGACAACCTGCAGAAACTCCTTTAATTCCTGCACAAGAGCGAAAGCATCAGATGGGTTCATGGTCAGTTTCTCAATCGACTTCTCGTATACCTCTTCCAGTATCTCCGCACAGGTCAAACCCTTGATTAAGCCCGCCCGAGCGAGTAACACGCAGCGTAGCGGGGTGCCTCCCCAGCCGAATGCGGACAGAAGGACGTTGGTATCGAAAACCACGCGGAGTCCCGTCAATCCTCGAGCCACTCAGCAAAGAAATGAAGGCGTTCATCCTCATCCATCGCATCCCAGTCGTATCCCTGCCTCCGGGCCGCCTCTCGCACCAACGGCTCGACTCGCTGTCGAATGCTGCTCAACATATCGTCCGTGGACGCAATAGACCGATAGTAGGTGCTGATGAGATCTGCCTGTTGGTCAGGCGTGAGCCGTTCCCAGTCCCTGCCCGTCTCGCAGGCAATCCGGCGCAAAACAGATTGAAACACCCTCTGCCGCTGGCGACGTTCCTCTGCAAGCTCCTGCTCAAGCATCGCCACGATCTCTCGTTTCACCGCTGGGGGCAGCTGCTTGACCATCTCGATAACCCGTTCATTGCTGGACACAGAACTCATTCGTCCTCAGCTCCCGATTGCGCAACAATGCGTAACACCTCAGCGTACCGCTTAAGAGTATACACCGCCCCGTAGCTTCCTGCAACAAACGCTGCCGCACGAGACGAAGTATCTCAATTCACCAAGAGAGCACAGGGAAAAGGTGCCCTCTGTGGTGAAGCTCTCACCGCCTCTTCCGTCGCATCAACGGCAGCAGCCCCACACCGCCGAGCAACACAGCAATCCCCGCAGGCTCCGGCACAGGCTGAGCAAGAATGATGCTCCAGTATCGCTGCCCACCGATGTCCTCGCGGGTCACCCACACCAGCTCGCCCCGGTCGTTCAATGCCACCCGAAAGCTGCGCGTGGGATCGGTGTTATCGGTTAGCGGTATGGTTGCCCCATTGGCAAACAGCTGCACATCATACTTGCGGAACAGGATGGCTTGCTCGTACAGCACCCAGCCCAAATTGTTGATGGCAGGGAACATGCTGGCGGCACTGCCCATGTTGTTCGTCAGCGCAACCACGCCCGTTGCTTCCGACCACAGCTCGATGTTCCAGTTGCTGCCGTTATGGTGCATCCATACCACCTGCCCGTTGTCGTTCAGGTCGGGCGAGGAGTAGTCGTCGCCGGCGGTATTACTCGTGAGGTCGCGATAGTTCATCATATCATCGGCGTGCGCCAGATAGACCTGCGGGTTGGAGTCGGCGTCCACAGCGTTCCACACGACCTGCCCCAGATTGTTGATTCGCGGGTTCTGGCTGTCAAAGCCCGCCCACGAGGTCAGGTTTTCGGGGTCGGAATAGCCGGGCTTCCAGAGGTAAATATCCTGATAGCCCGTGATGGCGTCCGTTCCCGTAGTGACCACCCAGCCCGAGTCATTGATATCCGGCGCGCCAAAGCCCACCGAGCCGTCGCTACGGGTGATGTTCGTGAGCACCCCGCTATCCCACAGTACCACGTCGGACACGTTGCCATCATCGTAACGCCACACAATCTGGTTCAGGTTGTTCAGGCGTGGATAGGTGTTCAGACGCCACGGCTCGCCTGCGCTCAGCCGGCGGACTCCTGAGCCATCGTACAGCCACACGTCACTGCGAGTGAAGTCCCCTTCTGACCAGACAATCCACCCGTTGTTGTTGATGTGCACCGACTGTACCGAGTTCGCATGCCGATATATCACTTGGGTGCGAAACACAGTCGGCGGCTGCGGATGCGCCTGCAGGCACGCCAGAGACAACAGCAGCAGCAATCCGCCCGCCACCACATACCGCCAGGTAAGCATCGGTATCCCTCCTTTCGTTTTTTCACCGGGTTCTTACACCCACTTCATACCGATGTCCGTACGGTAGTGCATATACTCGAAGCGGATACACCGTACGGCATCATAGGCTCGCCCACGCGCCTGAGCGAGAGTATCGCCCAGCGCAGTCACTCCCAGCACGCGCCCGCCAGCGGTTACCACTTTATCGCCCTCTCGGCGCGTGCCCGCATGAAAGACCACGCACTCCGGCACCTGTGCCGCCTCATCCAGCCCCTCGATAGGCAACCCCGTTTCATATTTGCCAGGGTAGCCCCCCGACACTATCACCACACATACCGCGTAGCGCGGCTTCCACTGCAGGGTGACCTCATCGAGACGGCACTCGACCGCCGCCTGCATCACCTCCACAATGTCGTTCTCCAACAAGGGCAGCACTGCCTGCGTTTCAGGGTCACCGAACCGCACATTGAATTCCAGCGTCTTAATGCCCTCTTCGGTAACCATCGTGCCCGCGTACAGCACACCACGGAAGGGAATACCCGCGTCGCGCGTGGCGCGGATGGCAGGATGGATAATCTGTTCTATCGCTTGCTGCTGCAGTTCCGGCGTAACAAGGCGCAGGGGACAGATACTGCCCATCCCGCCGGTGTTCGCTCCCCGGTCGTGGTCGAGAGCGCGTTTGTAATCCTGAACCGGCAGCATCGGCAGAACGGTGGCTCCGTCGGTAAACGCCATCAGCGAAGCCTCTTCTCCAACCAGGACCTCCTCAATCACCACACGCGCGCCCGCCTCTCCGAGTACACGTTCCTCCATGAGCGAATGTATGACTTCCAGCGCCTCGTCCAGATGGTGTACGACGAAAACGCCTTTACCGGCCGCCTCACCATCCGCCTTAATCACCAGCCCTTTCGCGCCTTCCTGAAAACGCCGGTGCGCGTATTCCGCAGCCGAATGCGGTTCGCTGAAAACCGAGAAATCGGCGGTGGGAATACGATAACGGCGCATGACCTCTTTCGCATACACTTTACTGCCTTCCAGACGCGCTGGCTCTTTACTGGGACCAAATATCGCCAGCCCGCGCGTCTCAAATACATCCACGACACCTGCAATCAACGGCGACTCGGGTCCGACAACGGTCAGGTCAATACGGTTGCGTTCGGCGAAGCTTGCCAGGCTTTCGATATCGGTGGCTTTAATCGGCACGCACTCCGCCAGTTCAGCAATGCCGGCGTTACCCGGCGCCGCATAGATTTTGGTTACTTTGGGGCTCTGCGCGATTTTCCACACCAGCGCATGCTCGCGCCCGCCCCCACCTATCACCAGTACCTTCAAGGCTCATTCCTCCCGATGTCGCTCCAGCGGGACAAACCGCGCATAATCGGGTTTGAAGCCGACTCGCACGGTGCCCGTTGGACCGTTTCGTTGTTTGGCAATGATAATCTCAGCTTCCTCTACCCGCCCCTCTTCGCGAGGCATCGTCCCTGCGTCTATGTCGTCCGAAGAAACCGCCTCCTTCATGGCGTAATACTCAGGGCGGTAGATGAATGCCACCACGTCGGCCTCCGCTTCGATAGAACCGCTCTCGCGCAAATCCGACAGCATCGGACGCTTGTTCTCGCGATGCTCTACGGCACGGGATAATTGCGACAGGGCAATGATGGGCACTTCCAGCTCGCGCGCCAGCCCCTTCAATGCGCGGGCAATGTCCGAAATCTCCTGCGTGCGGTTCTCCGCCCGGCGGTGGCTGCGCATCAGCTGCAGGTAGTCCACAATCACCAGGTCCAACCCGTGTTCGGCACGCAGTCGGCGGCACTTCGCCCGCATCTCCAGCACCGAGATGTCCGGCGTGTCATCGATGAATATCTTGGCATTCCAGAGTTCCTGCACCGCTTTGGCAAGCCTCTGCCATGCGGTGTCGGGCAGCATCCCCAGCCGCAAACGATGCGCGTTCACCTCCGCCTGCGAACAAATCATGCGCTGCACGAGCTGCTCTTTGGACATCTCCAGGCTAAAGATAGCCACCGTTTTGCCCTCGTGAAGGGCGACGTGCTCGCCGATGTTCAGGCACAGGCTGGTTTTGCCCATGCTGGGGCGTGCCGCAATAATCACCAGGTCCGACTTCTGCAGCCCCGCCGTGACATAATCCAGTTCGCGAAAGCCGGTGCTCAAACCTGTGACCAGCTTGCGCTCATGATAAAAGGCTTCGAAGCGGTCAAACGCCTCGCCCAGCAACGGGCGGATGCTTTCAAACCCCCTGCCGATACGCCGTTGCGCTACCCGATAGACCGCGCTCTCTGCCCGGTCGGCTATTTCGCCAATGGACAGCGGTTCCTCCTCATCCTCCGTCACCGCGGCCATGTGGATAATCTCCTGAGCCGCCTCGATAAGCCGTCGGCGGATAGCATATTCTTCCACAATCTGGGCATAGTAGTCCACATTTGCCGCGCTGGGCACGCTGTCCATCAGAGTGGTCAGATAGGCGATACCTCCGACCTCTTCCAGCTTCCCGCGCCGTTGCAGTTCCTCGCTGAGAGTGACAAGGTCTACCGGCTCGCTGCGGCTCGAGAGGGCTATCAGGGCATCGTAGATGACCCGGTGCGCCTCCCGATAGAAATCCTCGGGCGCCAGGAACTCGCTCACGCGCTCGATAGCCGCACCGTCTATCATCATCGAGCCCAGCGTGGCAATCTCCGCATCCAGATTGTGCGGTAGGGCACGCAGCAGCTCACTCATGCGCGACTCTGGCTTGCCCTGCCTGTCCGAGTTTTTCTTCATCGCACAACACCCGACTTTATGCAGAAGCCTCCTGTGGCACGACCTCCACCTTCAGCGTCAGGTTCACATCATGGTGAAGGTGCAGTGTAACCTCATATTCTCCCAGCGACTTAATTGGCTCCAGCAATCCGATTTTACGCTTGTCTACCTTCACGTGGTACTGCTGTGCGATGGAATCGGCAATATGCTGGGCAGTTACCGCTCCGAACAGTTTGGTCGTTCCCTTACCGACATGTGCCTTCACGGTGACCGTCTTGCCTCTCAGCACATCTGCAATCTGTCGTGCTTCCTGCGCGGCTTTTTCCGCTCGCATCGCCTCCTGCTTCTGGCGAAGCTGCACGTTTTTCATTGCGCCCTTATCCGCAGCAATTGCCAGCCCACGCGGGAACAGATAGTTCCGCGCATACCCCTCCGAGACGTTGACCACCTCGCCATGCTTGCCCAGTGAGGGCACGTCTTGCGTGAGTATCACCTTCATCGCCATCGTTTTCTGCCTCCTTCCGTCATCCTAACGTGTCAACTGTACCCCCAACACCGGTTGGTTCTGGTCGAACAGGCTGTCAATGCCCACCCACAGGCTCCAGTCAGCGTTCAGTTGTATCTTTGTCCGGGTGTTTATCTGCAGGTCGTTGGGGTCAAACACATCCGCCCGCAGATGAAGTCCGGGCTTGAGCCTCCAGTCCACCCCTACTCCCGGTTTGGAAGCATACAGTCCATAGCGTAAATCCAGCGTTGGCGTCAGCTGTGAACGATACTGCAGGATGAACTTGTTGCTCTCGGTAACATCGTACACACCAAGATAAAAGAAGCGATTATCCCGATACGGGAAAGAGAGCGTCAGGTCGGTGCGAAAAGTACCGTCGCGCAGCAAGCCGTACACATCCAGAGACACCTCTGTCGGCCTTATGGACAGCTTGCTGGGTTGAATAAGGCGCTCCACGAAGCGATTAATCCTTTCCGTTGCCTGACGTGCCTCCGCAAGCGTCGCCCTCGCTTCGGCGACGGTGCCGCGCACGTTCTCCCTGATCTCTTCATCGCCTGTGTATTTGCCGATGTCCTCGGCGATACGGTTCAGTTTGGCACTCAATGTATTCATCTCTCTGGCGACATCGCGCAGATTCTGCTGAAGCTGCTCATCGCTCACAAAGCGGTCGAAGCTCTCGGTAGCGTGCTGCGCGGTGCGCACCAACTCGCGCGATTGCTTCAGCAAAGCCTCCAAATCCGCCACGACCTCCGGCAACATTCTGGTGGAACGCCGGGTGTCCTGCACCACAGCATCCAGAGAACGTCCCGCGCTCGCCAGAAGGCTTCGGGCTTGCTCTACCAGCACGGTCAGACGCGACGACGCCTGTTCCACGTTTTTCATCGTCTGCCGGATTCCCGCCTGCATCTCCGGGTCGGCAATCAGCGCGTTGACCGAGCGAACCAGCCTCTGCACCTCCTGAAGAGTTTCCTGTGCCACCGGCGCAAGGTCGCTAATCCCCGGTTCCTTTGTTCCCCGCAACACCGTTCCCTCATGCGCCTCGGCAGGTGATTTGCCCGGAACCAGAGCAATCATCTTATCCACGCCTGCAATGCCCGGCGACATCACCACCGCCAGCGAGTCCTCAGGGATTCTCACATCCTTACGCAAAGCCAGTCGCACCCGTGCCTGCAGGTCAGGGGTTAACCATACTTTCTGCACCTCGCCAACCTCCACCCCTGCAAGATAAACCCTCGCCTGCTCACGGATGCCTAGAGCATCGGGGAATACCGCCTCCACATGGTACACACGCCTCGCGGCCAGTGTACCGCGCAGATAGATAACCGTCGCTGCGATCCATACAACCGCCACAATAATGGTTATCCCCACCAGAAAAACGGCCTTGCGCGATGTCATCATCGGTCCGGCTCCTGAGCACTCGTGGTTTCATCGCCCCGTACAATGCCGCCTGCCCGCAAGAAGCGACGCACCACCGGATTGGCGTCCGCACGCACCTCTTCTGGCGAGCCGCAGGTGATAATCTGACCTTCGTGTAGCATCGCTATCCTGTCCGCGATATGGAACACACTGATAAGGTCATGCGACACGACCAGCGCAGTTACCCTCAGCTGGCGCGTGGTATCCACGATCAGCGTATCTACGGTCTCCGCGACAATCGGGTCCAGACCCGCCGTCGGCTCGTCATACAGCACGATTTTCGGGTTCATCGCCAGCGCGCGCGCCAAACCCACTCGCTTCTGCATCCCACCCGACAGCTGCGAGGGATAAAGATGCTCCGTCCCTGCCATCCCCACCATCTCGAGCTTCTCTCGAACGATTTTGGCTACCTCTTCTTCGCGTCGGGTGATATGTCGCCGTACCCCAAACGCCACGTTATCGTACACCGTTAACGAGTCGAACAGCGCGGCATACTGAAACACCAGTCCGACCTGTTTGCGCACCGGCGTCAGCTTTGCTTCCGGTAGGCGGGAGATTTCCGTGTCGCCAATCCATATCTCTCCCCTCTGCGGCTTGAGCAAACCACCAATCAGCTTCAGCAACGTGGTCTTGCCGCAGCCAGAGGGCCCCATGATGGCAAATACCTCGCCCTCCTGCACCGTCAGAGAAACGCCCTGCAATACCCATCGCGAGTCTACCCCGTACCAGACCTCGTCGACACGCACCACTGTTTGGGCAGCCGGTTGTCCGCTCATCGCCCACCGAAAAGCAGATACGCCAGAAAGAAGTTCGCCATGTAGATGAGCAATACCGCCACCACCACGCTGTTCGTGGTGGCCTGTCCTACCCCTGCTGCGCCTCCTTCCGTCCTCAGCCCGGCTCGACAGCCGACCAGCGCGATAATCGCTCCGAATACCACGGTCTTCAGAAGTCCTGCGAATACATCATAGGTATCCACCAGCTCCCGCACGCCCAGCAAATAGGATGTCGGCGACACGCCAATAGGCACCGCCACCGCATATCCCCCGAAAATGCCCGTCACGAAAGCCAGCGTGCCCAGCGCGGGCAGCATGGTTAAACAGGCTATCAAGCGCGGCACCACCAGATACTGCACCGGCGGCACGGCAAGGGCCCGCAGCGCATCTACCTGCTCGGTGACCTTCATGCTGCCGATTTCTGCCGCAATCGCCGAAGCCGAACGCGCCGCCACCACCACACCCGTAACGACCGGACCCAGCTCGCGCGCCATTGCCAGCGCGACCGCACCACCAGCCAGTGACCCCACGCCGAACTGCAACATCAGCTTCGCCGAGTAGAGCGCGAGAACCGCTCCGGTGAACCCACTGGTGATGACCACCATCGGCACCGCCTGCGCACCGATAATCGCCATCTGTATCATCGTTTCGCGCGCCTCCCACCGGCCGCGAAACACAAACCCCATCGCCTGCGCCAGCAGGATGCCGATATCGCCGACAAACATCACCAGTTGGGCTACCTGCCGGGTGAAGGTATATACCGGGTTTGCGACCTGCATCTGTTTCCGCGTCTCTCCCTGCTGTTCCAGTATAGCCTGCATCTAAGGGGTTGTCAATACGTGCCCGAAGTGCTGGGCTTATTAGCTCTTGCAAACAGCTGGGTGAAATCGTTATACTACAGCAACTCCGTTTGCCGATACGACATCAGGCTTCGGATGAAAATACTTGTAGGAGGCAGGAATGTCGAAACGTAACGCTTTCACCCTCATCGAGCTTCTGGTAGTTATCGCGATTATCGCTATACTGGCAGCCATCCTGTTCCCCGTTTTCTCGCAGGCACGCGAAAGTGCGCGCCAGACCAGTTGCACCAGCAACCAGAAACAGCTGGCACTGGGAGTGCTGATGTACGCCCAGGATTACGACGAAACCTTCCCGATGAGCGCGTACCTCGCGAACCCCACAACCGTGATTGCCGTATACGACATGGTAGCACCCTACTTAAAGAACACCGAGATTTTCGTATGTCCCAGCTACCGTCCGGGGGTGGACTGGCAAAGCCGCCTCGCCACTCTGGGGTTGAACTACGGTGGTACCTTTCGCTTCACGGGTTACATTCCCAACCTCGGATTGTTCGGAGAGAGCTTTTGCCCGTACATCCCCAAACGCACACCTCCCACCACGCTGGGCGGCATGCCTGTGCCTGCCGAGACTATCATGTTCTATGATGGCTACCTGCGACAGATACGCTCGGTGGGGCAACTCGAGTTCTACAGCTTTCTGGGATATGCCAGGCATAAGGAAGGTCTGGTGCTGAACTTCGCCGATGGATACGCCAAATGGTTCCGTTACAGCGGTATTCCCACCGGGGGAGCGACGCCTGCAGGTTCGCTGCGCCCCACCTACTACAGCTGGCGCACGTCTGAACCCCTGGCAAACAGCGAGGGCGCGCTGGAAGCCGTCACCAGCACCCGCCAGGACCCCTATAACGACCTGCACGGCGTGCCCGGCACGAGTATCACCGACTCCGAAGACACGGGTTGTTAGCGGCACGGGGGACGTGGTTGTACCCACGTCCCCGCTACCCAGTGCGGAGGAGCCGCACATCACACACAGATGGACGGACGGAACACCTCAGGAGGTGGTCAAATGCATCATCCTTACATCTGGGAAGAGTGTCTGGAGGCACTGGCAAAAACGCCCATCGCGTTGGAGCGTTTGGCGAGGCTGGTACCCCCAGAACGGTGGGAACACCGCCCCTCGCCCGACCGCTACTCTCCGAAAGAGATTCTCTACCATCTGGCAGAGGTAGAAAAGGCGTTCTATGCCCGCTACCGCCTCATTGCCGAACAGGAGAGACCCACTCTGACCGTCTATGACGCGCATGATGCCTTGCAAGAAGAACGGTACACGGGGGGAACTGTCGAAGAAGGCTTGCGCCTCTTCTCGGAGGCACGCGCCCGCTCGCTGGAGTTCCTGAACAGCCTGCCCGTGGAGGCACGCGACCGCATCGGCATCCACCCCGAGTTCGGCGAGTGGAGCATCTTCCAGCAGGTGCAGCTGTGCGTGGCGCATGACCTGCTGCATCTCTCCGACGTGCTGCTGCGAAGCCGGTGAAGGAAAGACCCGTCATGCGTCGTATCCCAAAGTGGGTTTGGCGTCTGCACTAAGCGGGGAGGAAGTTGAGGGTTCGGCTATGACGCAGGAGTCTGAAACGCATGTGCGTGCGCTGAGGCAATACCTGGAGGAGCTTCGCATCCTGGTGCAACAGCCGCACGCCACAGGCGAACTGTCCTACCATAGCGCGCTGGAGCAACTGCTGCACACCCTGCGCCCCGGCCTGAACATCGTCCACGAGCCGACCCGCACCGCCGTCGGACGACCCGACTTCGCCCTGCTGCATCAGCACGCGCCCGTGGGCTATGTGGAAGCCGAAGCATACGCAGCCGACCTCGACAACCTGCCCCCGCACGCCAAAGCGCAAACCGACGCCTTCCGCCAGCATCTGGAGAACTTTCTGCTGACCAACTTTCTGGAATTTCGGCTGTACCGCGCGGGCGAGGAAGTGCTGCGCGCCCGCCTGCCACAACCGCCCCCGCACGGCAAAATCGCCCTTGCCCAACGCGACGCCGACGACTGCCTCGCGCTGCTTCAGGCGTTTTTGGACTACGCGCCCGCGCCCGTTGCCGATGCGCACACACTGGCGCAACAACTCGCCCAGCGCGCCCAACTGCTGAAAGCCACCGTCGCGCAGAGCCTGCACGCCCAACTGAAGCAGCCGCCCGACCAGTCGCTGGAGCTGCGCAACCTGTACCTTGCGTTGCAGCGCGCGCTGCTGCCCGACCTTCAGCCTGCCGACTTCGCCGACCTGTACGCGCAGACCCTCGCCTACGGGCTGTTCGCCGCCCGCTGCTACGCGCCCAACGCCACACCCTTCACCCGCCACGACGCCGCACGCATCATCCCCGACGCCATCCCCTTCCTCAAGCGACTTCTGGGTACGCTGACCACCCACACGTTGGAACCCGAACTGGAGTGGCTGCTGGATGACCTCGCCAGCCTGCTGGAACGCGCCGAGATGTACGCCATCCTGCAAGACTTCGGCAAACGCGCAGGACGCGAAGACCCCGTGGTGCATTTCTACGAGGACTTCCTCGCGGCGTATGACCCCACCCTGCGCGAGGTGCGCGGCGTCTACTACACGCCCGAACCCGTCGTGCAGTTCATCGTGCGGGCGGTAGACAGCGTGCTGCACCGTCAGTTCGGCATGCAGGGGCTGATGGACGAACGCGCCCTGATGTTAGACCCCGCCTGCGGCACGGGCAGCTTTTTGTACGAAATCGTGCGCCAAGTGCACGCGCAGGTGTGCGAGCAACTCGGCGACGGACAGTGGGCAGACTACGCGCGCCAGCGGCTGCTGCCGCGCCTGTTCGGCTTCGAGCTGCTGATGTCGCCCTACACGATTGCGCACCTCAAACTCGCGCTGGAGCTGCAGCAGCTGGGCGCGCCGCCTGCCGAACGCCTGCGTATCTACCTTACCAACGCGCTGGAGCCTGCCGTCAAGCCCGCCGAACTGCTGCTGGGCGAGTTCATCACCCGCGAGGCGGAAGCCGCCGCCGAAGTCAAACGCGACAAGCCCATCCTCGTCGTGCTGGGCAATCCCCCCTACAGCGGGCACTCCGCCAACCGCAGCTATGTCGAGGTGAGCGAGACCATCGGCGGACGCACCCGCACCCGCAAACAGCCCACCTGGATCGGCGAACTCATCGAAGACTACAAGCAGGTGGACGGGCAACCGCTGGAGGAGAAGAACCCCAAGTGGCTGCAAGACGACTATGTGAAGTTTATCCGCTTCGCCGAGTGGCGGATTGAGCAGACGGGGCAGGGCGTCGTGGCGTTCATCACCAACCACGCCTACTTGGACAATCCGACCTTTCGCGGGATGCGGGCGCGCCTGCTGCGCACCTTCCAGCGGCTGTATGTGGTGAACCTACACGGCAACGCGCGACGCAAAGAGCGCGCCCCCGACGGCAGCCCCGACGAAAACCTGTTCGACATCCAGCAGGGTGTCGCCATCCTGATTGCCATCCGCAACCCCGACAACTTCGCCGAGCCTGCGGAGAGCGCGCCCGTCTGGTACTGCGATGTGTGGGGTTCGCGGGAGGCGAAGTATGATTTTCTGCGCGAGGCGACGCTGGAGGCGATAGACTGGACGCCGCTGACGCCCCGCGCGCCGAGTTACCTGTTCGTGCCCCAAGACACGGCGTTGGAGGCGGAGTACCAGCGGGGCTGGTGCATCCCCGACATCTTCCCCGTGCATAGCGTGGGCATCGTCACGGCGCGCGACGCGCTGACCATCCACCGCACGCCCGACGCCGTGTGGCAGACGGTGTGCGAACTGGTCGCGCTGGAGCCAGAAGCGGCGCGGGAACGGTTTCGGCTGGGCAAGGATGTGCGCGATTGGTCGGTTGCCCGCGCCCAGCAGGACTTGCGCGAGGCAGGCGTGCCCAACGAATCGGCGAAGGCGCGTATCGTGCCCATCCTGTACCGCCCGTTCGATGTGCGCTACACCTTCTACACGGGCAGGTCGCGCGGGTTTCACTGCATGCCCCGCCCCGAAGTGATGCGCCACCTGCTGGCAGGGGAGAATGTGGCGTTAATTACACTGCGCCAGCAATCAAGGGACGCCGAATGGCGCAATGTAGGCATTACGAACACTCTCGCTGAGAGTAGCGTTATCTCGAACTACACGCGGGAGATTGGGTATGTGTTTCCCCTGTACGAGTACCCCAAAACAAAAAGCGAGCAGGGGGCGTTGATGCCCGAGGCGGGGCGCACAGTGAATCTCAGCAAGGAGTACCTGCAGGCGTTGGCGGGCGTGGTGGGGCACGAACCTACGCCCGAAGCGGTGCTGGGCTACCTGTACGCGGTGTTGCACAGCCCTGCCTATCGGGCGCGGTACGCCGAGTTTCTCAAGCGGGACTTCCCGCGCGTGCCGTTGCCGCCCGACAAGGCGACCTTCGACGCACTGGCGCAGTTCGGCAGTGCGCTGATTGACCTGCACCTGCTGCGCGACCCTGCGCTGCAGACGCCGTCGTGCAAGTATCCCGTCGCCGGCGACCACCGCGTGGAGCGCGTCGAGTACGACGCGGCGACGCAGCGCGTGTGGATTAACGGGGCGCAGTATTTTGAGCCTGTCCCGCCCGAGGTGTGGGAATATCGCGTGGGGGGCTATCCGGTGTGCCACAAGTGGCTGGACGACCGCAAGAGCGCAAACCTGTCGTTAGAAGAACGGTTGACTTACCAGAAGATGGTCACGGCATTGCAGCGGACGCTTTGCCTGCAGGAGGAGATTGACCGGGTCGTGCAACAGGCGTGGGGGTGGTGAGCTGCATCCGACGGCAACCTTATTGTTGGCACGCAGGAGTCTACGGCTCGGCGGGAGCCTCGCCCACGAGGAGGCGTTTCGCGGATTTTTCCCCCTTCCCCTCTTGACAACACGCCCAACTGGGAGTAAAATAAGATTGCGATACGGCGGCGTAGCTCAGTCGGTCAGAGCACACGGCTCATACCCGTGGAGTCGGCGGTTCGAGTCCGCCCGCCGCTACCATGTACCCCAACAGCGACACCCGCTATCGCGGTGTCGCTGTTTTGTTGCGGAGGAGCAGAATGCGCTATCAACGCCCGCGCGGCACCAACGATATCCTGCCCGACGAAACCCCACTCTGGAGCCGGGTGGAGGAGACTTTCCGCACGCTGTGCAAACGTTACGGCTACCACGAAATCCGCACGCCCATCTTCGAAGACACCGACCTGTTCACCCGCAGTATGGGCGAGCATACCGACGTGGTGAGCAAGGAGATGTATACCTTCACCGACCGCGGCGGGCGCAGCGTCACGCTGAAACCCGAAGGCACCGCCCCCGTCGTGCGGGCATACGTGGAGAACAACCTCGCCGCGCAGGGCGGGGTCAGCAAACTCTACTATATCACCCCCATCTTCCGCTACGAGCGACCACAGGCAGGTCGCTACCGTCAGGCGCACCAGCTGGGCGTGGAAGCCATCGGCGCGCAACATCCTAGTCTCGACGCCGAAGTGATTGCGCTTGCCATGCACTTCTACCGCGAGCTGGGCATCTCGCGCCTGTCGCTGGTGCTGAACTCGGTGGGCTGTCCTGTCTGCCGCCCCGTCTACCGCGAGCGGCTGCGCGAGTTCGCCCGTCCCTTCGTGAACCAGCTGTGTGAGGCGTGCCAGAACCGTTACGAGGTGAACCCCCTGCGGATGCTGGATTGCAAGCGCGAGACCTGCCGCACTCTGCTGCACGACGCGCCCGACATCGTGGAGAGCCTGTGTGAGGATTGCCGCGCCCACTTCGACGCGCTGAGGAGCTATCTCGACGCGCTGGGCATTCCCTACGTGGTGGACAAGCATCTGGTACGCGGCTTCGATTACTACACCAAGACCGCCTTCGAGATTGTCAGCGATGCACTGGGCGCACAGAACGCGCTGGGCGGCGGCGGGCGCTACGATGGACTGGTGGAAGAGATTGGAGGTCCCCCCACGCCTGGCATCGGCTTTGCGCTGGGCATCGAGCGGGCGATTATCGTGCTGAAACAGCTGGGGTTGGCGGAAGCGAAACGCCAGACGGTAGCCGTGTTTGTGGCTGCGCTGGGGGAAGAGGCGGTGCTACCTGCCCTGAAACTGTTACAGCAGCTGCGAGAGGCGGGCATCTCCGCCGAGACCGACTACCAGCGGCGCAGCCTGAAGGCACAGATGAAGCTGGCAGACCGCCTGGGCAGCCGCGTGACCCTGATGATTGGCGAGGACGAACTGGCGCAGGGAGTGGTCACCCTGCGGGATATGCTGACGAAAGAGCAGCGCACGGTGGCGATGGACGATGTCGTGCGGGCGGTGGCGGAAACGCTGAACGGACAGCCAGACGAAATGAAGTGAACTCCCCCTCTCGCTGCGTCGAGAGGGGGATTGCGGTAAGGAGGCTACGCGGCACTGCGCGGGGTCACCAGCACCACCTGATTGCGTCCGTGACGCTTTGCGGCCATTGCCGCATCTTCCGCAGCAGACAGCAGATGGTCAGCAGGCACCGCGCTTTCGGGGTAGCTCACCACGCCGATGCTCACACTCAAGCCACCGACAGGCTCCCAGCACTCCTGCGCTACCAGGTCGCGCACTGCCTGCATCTGCGCCTGTGCCTCATACAGGCTGACCCCAGGCAGTATCGCCACAAACTCGTCCCCGGCGTACCGCGCCAGAACCGCACGGGTGCTGACACTCTTCTGCAGAGCCTGCGCTACCGATAGCAACGCCTTGTCGCCCGCACGGTAACCGTACACATCATTGATGTACTTCAGGTGGTCCAGATACACCACCGCCACACTCAACAGCGATTTGTTCTGCATGGCGCGATGGATGTTCTCCTCCAGCAGAGACTCGGCGTGATAGCGGTTGAACAGCCCGGTTAGCCCATCGGTAATCGCCATCCGGTCGATATAGTGGCGGTAGTGCAACAGCGACAGCGCGGCCCCACAGGCGTGCGCGATGCTCATGGCGAACGCCACGTCGACGTCATCATATGGCTTGCCCGGTTTATTCACCACATGCAGCACACCGCGAACGTGCTTCTCGTCGCGGATGGGCAGTGTTAACAGGCGCGTCAGACGCAGCTGGCGGCGCAGGGCACCCGTCAACAGTTCCTCTTCGTCCGTCTGGTCGCTGATATAGGGTCTGCCATGCACAAAAGCGGTATCGCTTGCTGCACACATGCCGGCAGGCAGATGGATTTGGGACAGAGCAGCGTCATCGATGCCGTATCCGGAGGGCATCCCCACAAACGCACGCTCGCTCTCCGAATACCACAGCACGAACACCGTCTGCGCCCCCAATCCCTCACCGATAGCGGCACACGCACGCTCCGTGACCTGATGCACCTGCGACGCGCTGTGGATTGCCTGCAAGGCGGTCGGTAGCAGCTGGAACAGATGAGATACCCGTTCGTTCCCGTTCAGATGCTTGCGCGAATCTCCCATGGGCAACACCTTCTTCGACAGAATGTATGGCTAAGCCTTCTGGAAGTATCATTGGCTTGAATTGTTGTCTTTCTTACTGTCAACACTGCTATATTCTTGCCCCTCCACAAACCCTGTTCTCCTGCCGATAACGATACAGGAATCTCAGCACCAGGAGCACCGATATGCAGGCGCAGTGGGCTATCCGCACCGAAGGGCTGACCAAAGTATACACCTTACGCAAACAGACGCATACCGCCGTTCACGACCTGAATCTTCGTATTGCAGACGGAGAGACGGTAGGCTTTATCGGGGCAAACGGCGCAGGCAAAACCACCACCATCAAGATGTTGCTTCACTTCATCGCTCCAACACGCGGGCAGGCGTGGCTGTACGATATTCCCTGCCAGCAGCCTCGTGCCCGGC
>JAPWUZ010000160.1 GCA_028275265.1 Armatimonadota bacterium
TGACCTTCTTAAGGGCAGGCTCGGTCCGTATTCTCAGGTCTACCTGCTTTCCGAGCAGGCGAGTAATCAGCGGTGTCATATCGCGAATAACCTGGTTCAGGTCGATAACCTGCGGCGAGAGCGTCTGGCGCCGGGCAAATGCCAGCAGGTGCTTCGCTAAATCTGCCGCGCGACTGGCGGTATCCAGTAACCGCTTCAGGTCGTCCACGGCGGGATGCTGCTCAGGTAAGCGCGCGATGGCAAGGTCCGCATAGCTCATGATTGCGGTAAGCAGGTTATTGAAATCGTGGGCGATGCCCCCTGCCAGTCGCCCGATGCTATCCAGACGTTGAGCACGAAATAGTTCGCTTTCCAACCGCTTGCGCTCGGTGATGTCGATATCCATGCATATTATCTGGGTCTGCCCGTCTTCGAGGCGGATGGGGAACAGGGAGGAGAGAATATAGCGAGGGGCACCGGATGCAGTTCTCGTCTCCCATTCCCGTAACGGGGCGGGTTGCCCTGTTTGCAGGATGCGCTGTACCATCTGCTCGAACTCCCTGGCATCCTCCTCCGAAAGCAAGAACTCTCCCAGTCGCCTGCCCAGCGCCTGCTGCTCGGTGAAGCCGTAAAGCTCTTCTGAGGCCCTGTTCCAGAACAAGACCCGTCCTTCCTGGTCGTAGCCCTGAACAGCAACGCCCGGCGAGTTGTTGATAATCTGGTAAATCTGGTCATAGGCTTGCTGGAGAGCCTTTTGGGCGTGGTGTCGCTCGCTGATGGAAGCGGCAAGCAGCAGCGCCGGCACGGTGGTCACCATGATGAAGACCCACAACAGGGCGACGCTTTCCTGCAAGCCCAAGCTGGCGAACGGGCCCTTCCCCATAACCGTCATCCAGGCAGCCAGTGCTGCTGAGACGAAGTTTGCTGCGGTGCAACCGTGCTGTCCAAACCGCAGTGCCCCCCAGATGAGCATGGGAAATACAAGAAATGCCAGCGGATAAGGTTCCACACGCAGGGAAATTGTCCAGCCGCCGAAAACGGCAAGGGTAACCAGACCGGTGAGCGCAAGCATCAGCGCAAACTCCAGCCAGCCGTCCAGTTGCCAGCTGGGCAGCCGGCTCCACACCAGTATCAGGGGAGCGACGAGCAGACTTCCCACCACGTTCCCTAACCACCATATCAGCCACACCTTCGGGAACTGCTGCCAAGCTACAATGCCCGCCCAGCACAGTGAACCCACCCCAATGGTAGCACTGGCTATGGTGCTGAGCAGAGCCGCCCACAGGAGGAAGGCTCGCACGTCGCGGAGGCGAGGGAAGGAAATCTGAAAGTCGGTAAACCGGGTGAGGAAGAAGGCACCCAGAAACGCCTCCAGTGTATTTCCTGCTGAGGTGGTGAGACAGACCCACAGCGGAACCGGGCTCGCGAGGCATGTCAAAAACGCGCCTAACGCCACACCGGGTAAGAGCCGATACCCGCCCAGCAGTACCGCCGCCAGCGACAGTCCTGTGGGCATCCAGATGAGCGTCGCCATCCCCTTCGCGTAGGCGAACTGCAAGCCCAGCCTTGCCAGCACGAAATAGACCAGTGCCAGCAACAGGTTGAGCAGGACGATGCGCTGCAATGAAACCGTTGTCCCGTTATGAATAAGCTTTTTCATCTCTCCTCCGTCCGCTTCATGGCTGAGGAAAAGTTGGCTTTACTCTTTTCTCTTTGCATTTGCATATTCCTGCCTATTTGCGAGTGTGCTTTCAAAACGCTTCGCGAAGCCAGCGAACGTACACCTTGCCCGATTGCCACCACACCTCTACCACATCGAAACGGCACGGTGAATCAGGGCAGAACAGGCTCAGATAGACTTCAGCGCACTGGCGCAGGCGGGCTTGTTTGCGCTCGTCTACCGCCTCACGAGGCGTAACATACTCTATATGATGGCGTGCTTTCACCTCCACAAAGAGTATCGTGTCGCCATCCTGGGCGATGATGTCCACTTCACCATACGGACATCGCCAGTTACGCTTTAACACCGTGCAGCCCTTTTGACGAAGGTACTGTGCGGCGATCTGCTCACCGGCACGTGCTGTCTCACGATTGTCCATTGTGGCTCTCCAGGGGCAGGCGGGGCTGGTGTGCACAGAAGCTCAGGCGGTGCTGGGGACATAGACCGAACCGCTCGATCGCCTGCCGATGTTGTGCGGTACCGTAGCCTTTGTGACGGGCGAAACCATATTGTGGAAACAGCCTGTCCAGCTGCGCCATCAGGTGGTCGCGCACCACCTTCGCCACAATAGAGGCTGCGCTGATAACGGGAACCAGCTCATCGCCGTTGATCACGGCTTGCGCGGGATACGGCAGTCCGTCGGGGACATGCGAGCCATCTACCAGCACCATATTTAGGGGCATAGGAGACGACTCTACCGAACGCCTCATTGCCAGCAGGGACGCCTGCAAGATGTTCAGTCGCTCGATCTCCTCGACGGTAGCCAGTCCCACCGAGACGACCGGTGCGAAGCGGTATATCCAGCGGCAGGCTTGCTCGCGGTGCATAGGAGAGAGCTTTTTGGAGTCGCGGATGAAAAAGGGGAGCCCTTCTGCCTCCACATCCGCTGGAAGCACCACACAGGCGGCAACCACCGGGCCCGCAAGGCAACCACGTCCTGCCTCATCCACTCCGGCGACCAGAGAGTTTAACGCACGATGCGAATGCGCTGGGGCGGCCAGAAAAGAATCCATGCCTTGCCCACCACCCTGTTGCGGTCGAGCAGTCCCCACTTGTGTCCATCGTTGCTATCATTGCGGTTGTCACCCAGCATCAGCAACTTGCCAGGCGGAATCTTTTCGGAGGGAGATTCACGGATGTAAGCCTCGCGGTGAGGGTCAAGGATAATCTGGTTATTCTCCATGACCTGGCCGTAGAGGTTGATTTCGTACACGTGCCCGCCGATAATCTTGAGGTTGTATTCCGGTGGGCTGGCGATGTATGGTTCACGGATGGGGGTGCCGTTCCGGTAGAGCACTCCGTCGCGTATCTCTATCACATCGCCGGGTACGCCCACACACCGCTTGATGAACTCAATCTCTCGGGGGTCTGCCTCCGGCGGCGCTTTGAACACCAGGATATCGCCAGCGATGGGCTCGCGCAAGCGCAGGGTAAACTTATCGACCAGAATACGGTCGCCCTCCAGCAGAGTGGGGCGCATGGAGCCTGAGGGAATATAAAAAGCCTGCACGATAAACGGACGGATGACCAGAAACACCAGAATAAACGCGAGCACTGCCGACTCGACAAGTTCGTTGAGCGCGTACAGCCTGGGGCTGTGCAGCGGAGACAGCCTGACATCGGACAGGCGTGCCGTGCGTGTGTTCCATGGTGTCAACCCCAGGCGTAGCAGCGTCAGAACAGCCGAGATGAGCAACACATAGCGAACGTTGAGGTTCGCTATCCACTCTACCCATTCGCCGGTCATCGTGGCGTGCGCAGTTCCTTGATGCGTGCGGCTTTACCGATCTTCTTGCGCAGATAGTATAGTTTGGCGCGGCGCACCTTACCCCTGCGTACCACTTCTATCTTGTCGATACGCGGGGAGTGCAGCATAAAGGTTCGCTCCACGCCAACGCCGTGTGATATCTTGCGTACGGTGAAGGTTTCGTTGATGCCGCCGTGCTTGCGGGCGATAACCACGCCCTCAAATACCTGGATGCGTTCTTTGTTGCCTTCGATGACCTTCGCGTGCACGCGCACCGTGTCGCCCGGACCAAATTCGGGCAGGTCGGTGCGCAGCTGGTCTTTGGTGATTTCAGCGAGTATCTGTTGTGCCGATGCCATATTTCAACCCCTTCCGGTATGGATGACACAAAAAGTTCGCGAACGCCTCGCGCGTTCGCGCCACTACAGTATACCAAACCTCTGAGGCATACGGCAAGGGCTGCGCGGGGAATGGGTGAAAATACCCTTGCTCACGCGGGCGGGGAGGGGTTTACGGCTCGGCAGGAGCCTCCCCCTCCACCCAGATCTGGCATTACAGCAGCTTCGCGCCGGTGAGGGGCAGGTAGGTGCGCCCCATGAGGTACTTATCCACGTAATGTGCTGCCTCGCGACCCTCGCTAATGGCCCACACAATCAGCGACTGTCCCCGGCGCATGTCGCCCGCGGCGAACACACCCGGCACGGACGTAGCGTAGTTCATCGTCTTGACGTTGCCACGCTCGTCATACTCCACGCCCAGCGAATCCAGCAAGCCATCATGCTGCGGGTGCAGGAAGCCCATCGCCAGCAACACCAGTTCCACATCCAGACTGAACTCGCTGCCGGGTATCTCGCGGAACTGCCGTCTGCCGCTGGAATCCGTGTACCATTCCAGCCGCACCGCGTGCAACCGCTTGACGTTGCCGTGTTCGTCGCCTTCGAACCATTTGGTATTGATGCTCCACTCGCGGATGCCGCCCTCCTCATGCGCGCTGGAGGTGCGCAGGATCATGGGGTAGGTCGGCCAGGGCTGGGTGAGTTCATCGCGTTTCAGCGGGGGCTTGGGCAACAGCTCGATCTGGTAAACCTCCTTCGCCCCCTGCCGAATGGCGGTACCCAGGCAGTCCGCGCCGGTATCGCCTCCACCGATAATCACCACACGCTTGCCCTCGGCGGTGATACGTTGCTCAGGGGGAATGTCATCGCCGGCGTTCACACGGTTCTGCTGGGTCAGGTATTCCATGGCGAAATGGATGCCTTTCAGTTCTCGCCCGGGCACCTTCAGGTCGCGCGGGATGGTGGAACCACCCGTCAACAACACCGCGTCGAACGCCGCCAGCAGCTCCGCAGCGGTAACGTCCACTCCCACGTTCACACAGGGCTGAAAATCGATCCCCTCCGCCTCCATCAGCTGCAGTCGGCGGTCAAGGATTTTCTTATCGAGCTTGAAGTCGGGGATGCCGTAGCGCAACAGTCCCCCGATGCGGTCAGCGCGTTCGAACACCGTCACCCAGTGACCAGCGCGGTTGAGTTGCTGTGCCGCTGCCAGTCCTGCTGGTCCCGAACCCACCACCGCCACGCGCTTGCCGGTGCGCACCGGTGGGGGTTCCGGCTGGACCCAGCCCTTCTCGAAGCCATACTCGATGATATGCTCTTCAATCTGCTTGATGGTCACTGCTGGCTGGTTGATGCCCAGCACGCACGCAGTTTCACAGGGCGCGGGGCACAACCGACCGGTGAACTCCGGGAAGTTGTTGGTGGCATGCAGGCGACGCAGTGCCTCGTGCCATTTATTGCGGTATACCAGGTCGTTCCAGTCGGGGATGATGTTCCCCAGAGGACAACCCATGTGACAGAAGGGTACGCCGCAGTCCATGCATCGAGCCGCCTGTTTCTGCAGGCGCTCGGGCGGCATGTGCGTATGCACTTCCAGCCAGTCTCGCTTGCGCTCCTCCACCGGTCGGTAGGGCGCGGTTTCGCGTGTATATTTCAGAAAGCCTTTGGGGTCAGCCATGCGTCCACCACCTCAGTCCATTACCATCTGCTCGGCGGATTGCTCTCGTGCCAGCTCTGCCAGCACGGTCTTGTACTCTACCGAGATGACCTTCACGAACTGCGGTAGCACTCCGCTCCAGCGGTCCAACACCTCTTTGGCGCGCGCGCTACCGGTGTAGCGATAGTGCCTCTCCACGAGGTCGCGTAGCAGGGAAACATCCTCCGGGTCCTCCACCGGCTCCAGCAGGATAGAGCCGCCGCCGTAGTTCACGCGCTTGTCGAACAGCCCGTCGATGTCCCACACGAAGGCGATACCGCCGCTCATGCCTGCGGCGAAGTTGCGCCCTGTTTTACCCAGCACCACCACCACGCCGCCGGTCATGTACTCACAGCAGTGGTCGCCTGCGCCCTCGACGACCGCCCTGGCGCCGCTGTTGCGTACCGCAAAGCGTTCACCCACCACACCGCTCAGGAACACCTCTCCGCCGGTGGCTCCATATAGCAGAGTGTTGCCCGCGATGATGTTCTCGTGCGGCGGGAAGTCGCTCTCCTTTGGCGGATAGGCGATAATGCGCCCACCAGAGATGCCCTTGCCCAGGTAGTCGTTGGCATCGCCTTCCAGTATCAGCGTCACGCCGTTGTGCAGGAACGCGCCGAAGCTCTGCCCGGCGGAGCCTTTGAAATGGATGCGGATGGTATCGTCGGG
>JAPWUZ010000161.1 GCA_028275265.1 Armatimonadota bacterium
CGCCTGCAACACTCTTACAGGCGGAACAGCCTCAACGGGAGCGCAGATACCCAGGAGAAGAGTGGATTCCAGCAGCTGTACATGGATACCAGCTGGGGTAATGTCACCCTGCGACTGGGAAGACAGGAGATGGGCTACGGCGATTACCGGTTGCTGATACTTTCGAACTGGGACAACATCGGCTATACGTGGGATGCCGTTCGTCTCGGGGTAAAGGGCAGTCGCTGGCAAGCCGATTTGCTCTACGGCAGACCGGGCATGTTTCCCACCGGCACCACGCATCCGGTGCTTTACGGCATTTACGCCACATATAAACCCTCTTCGCGCTGGCAGTCAGATGTCTATTTGCTGCGCAAGGAGGTGATTGCCTCCGGCGTCCAGCACCGCATCTGGGCGATGGGAGCGAGACCGGTGGTGCAACTCGGCAAAGGAGCGAAACTCACTGCCGAGGCGGTGCTCCAGAGCGGAGAGGTTGGCGCGAAGGACCTCAGGGCGTGGGGCTACTGGGCACGCCTCGAATATGCGCTGAATCGATCTGGCAACACGAAGCTGATTCTGCAACGAGACTTTGCCAGCGGAGGCAATCCTGACGATACCACTCTGCATACCTTTGACCAATTCTTTGGTACAACCTTTGCTGTATGTGGACGGATGGGATTGCAGGGCTGGCGCAACATGAGCGCATGGCGCATCGGTGTCAGCGGCTCTCCCTCTCCGCGCTGGCAGTATACCGCAGACATTCACCTGAATCGCCTTGCCGATGCCAGAGACTACTGGTATGGCGGCGGAGGTTCACCGATGAAGGGCGCAGGCGGCACGGCTCTGCGGGACCCGACCGGCGCAGCCGGCACCGAGGTCGGTACGGAGGTGAACTTCACGGTCAACTATTCACTATCCCGGGACCTGCAGCTTTCGGCTGGCTATGGACGATTCATCCCGGGACGTTTCATGCGAGAGACCAACGGCGGTTTCGCCGACCGCACGGAATGGTTCTACCTGCAAACGACACGTAAGTTCTGAAGCTGACTCAAGGAGGCTCAAGGTCTGATGAAAATGCCTGAGATTCGAAACATCAGCACCAAGTTCGTTGTTCTGGGAGTAGGGGCGATTGTCATTCTCACCGTCACGCTGATGGCAGTGGCGGCGTGGCAGAGCAGTGTCTTCAATGCGAAGGCACAGCGCGAGGTCGAAAAACTGGTAGACTCCGACCTGTCTCACGTGGTGGAGACCACTTACCAGATGGTGGCTTCGCAGGACGCCCTGCTGCAGCAGGTGGTGGAGCACAACCTGAGCGTCGCGGAATATGTGATGAAGAGTGCAGGTAGTGTGAGCCTCGCACCAGAGACAGTGACGTGGAACGCGGTGAACCAGTTCACCAAACAGGCGCAGACCGTCACCCTGCCCAAAATGCTGGTGGGTGGCACGTGGTTGGGGCAGCAAACCAACCCCAACGCTACCGTGCCGGTGGTGGACAGGGTGAAGTCACTCGTTGGAGGCACCTGTACCATCTTCCAGCGCATGAACGCACAGGGCGATATGCTCAGGGTAGCCACCAACGTCATCGGCAAGGATGGCAGGAGAGCGGTGGGTACCTACATCCCGGCAGTCAACCCCGACGGCACGCCGAATCCCGTAGTGTCCACCGTGCTGCGTGGCGAGACCTACCGCGGGGTGGCTTTCGTGGTGGACGCCTGGTACGTTACCGCTTACGCTCCCATCCGTGACGCATCCGGGCGCATCATCGGGATGCTCTACACCGGCGTGAAGACCGAAAGCGTGGACGCTGTGCGCAAAGCCATCATGGGTGTCCGCGTCGGAAAGGACGGCTACATCTTTGTCATCGGCGGCAAGGGCGACCAGCGCGGGCATTACATCATCTCGAAAGATGGCAAGCGTGACGGTGAAAACATCTGGGAGGCAAAGGATTCCAGCGGGCGCTTCTTCGTTCAGGAGATGGTGAACCGGGCACTGGAACTGAAGCCCGGCGAAAGCTTCAAAATGCGGTATCCGTGGCAGAACAAGGGCGAACCCAAACCGCGCATGAAGGTAGCACAGGTAACCTACTATGCGCCCTGGGACTGGGTAATCGGTGTTTCTGCCTACGAGGACGACTTCGGTGCCGCCTTCCAGCGGTTGCAGGCGGGAAGACGGCAGATGCTGTGGACGTTCCTCATTGTCGGTTTGATTGTTGCTGTGGCATCAACCGCTGTGCTACTGCGGTTCGGTCGTGCGGTGGCGAGACCTCTGAATCAGATGGTGCAGGTAGCCACCGCCATTGCGGAGGGCAAGCTGAATCAGCAGATCGAGCATCGAAGCGCGGACGAGACCGGTGTGCTGGCAGAAGCCTTCCGCAAGATGCTGGCATACATGCAGGAGATGGCTCAGACCGCCCGTCGCATGGCGCAGGGCGACCTGACAGTGAAGGTCACGCCCCGTTCGGAACAGGATGAACTGGGGCAGGCGTTCAGTGCAATGGTGACCAGCCTGCGCGAGGCGACTCGCCAGGTCGCCGAGACCTCCGCCACACTGGCTTCTACCAGCCAGCAGCTGAGTGCAGCGACTGAACAGAGCAGCCGTGGCACGCAGGATGTGGCGAAAGGCAGCGAGCAGCTTGCCCGGACGGCGTCGGAAGCAGCTGGGGCTGTGGACGAGCTGGAAGCCGCCATCCAGCAGGTGAAAGCCAGCAGTGAAGTGCAGAAGCAGTCGGCTGCCGAAGCCGAAGAGGGTATGAAGCAGGCGGCGCAGGCGGTGGAAGAGGTCGCACGCAGTGCACAGCAGATGTCTTCATCCGCACAGCAGGCAGCGGCAATCGCCCAGACAGGTGGGCAGGCGGTTCAGGAGACCATCCAGACCATGAGCCGCATTCAGGACCAGACGCTGGTGTCTGCTCAGCGGGTGAAAGAGCTGGACAAGCTCGGTCAGCAAATTGGCGCGATTGTGGAAACCATCGAGCAGATAGCCGAGCAAACCAACCTGCTCGCGCTCAACGCAGCCATCGAGGCAGCACGTGCTGGCGAGCACGGCCGCGGCTTCGCCGTTGTTGCCGATGAGGTGCGCAAACTGGCAGAGCAGGCCGCGGCATCTACCAAGGAGATTAGCGAACTCATCGCCAACGTGCGCAACGGCGTGGAGCAGGCAGTGCAGGCGATGGAAAGCACCAGCGCGGAGGTCGAGAGAGGGTTCTCGCGCAGCACCGAGGCGAACGAGGCTCTGGCGCAGATTGTGCAGGCGGCGCAGACAGTGGCAAGTGAGGTACAGGGTGTGACCGCCATTGCCCAGCAGATGTCTGCCAGCGTGCAACAGGTGCTTGCTTCGGTTTCGTCGGTACGCGCGGCTGCCGAGGAGAACGCTGAAGCGGTGCAGACGATGAGCGCACATGCTCAGCAGGTCGCCGAGACCATCTCCACGGTGGCGTCCGTCAGCGAGGAGGCTGCTGCCAGCGCGCAGGAAATCAGCGCATCGGCACAGCAGGTAACCGCGGCTTCGCAGGAGCTGAGCGCAATGGCGCTGCAACTGCAGCAGCTGGTGCAGCAGTTCCGTTTGGAGGAAGAGCAAGGCTTTACGGTACTACCACGCGCAGCGTGAAAGCCTGCGCAAACATCACCTCCTGCCAGAGGGGATGCCCCGAGGAGCATCCCCTTTCATTCATCTGCGCAGGTTGTGCTATAATGAGGACGAGGTGAGGCATATGGCACAAGAGGTGTTGACACCGCCCACACGCCCACTGCCCAAAGGCAAAATCAGCTACGAGCAGTTCCTGGAATGGCTGGATGATGACACCTGGGCAGAGTGGGTAGACGGTGAGGTAGAATTGATGAGTCCGATTTCGCTGGAACATCAGGAAGTTGGAAGCTTCTTGATTGCGCTTCTGAGGCTGTATCTGCTCAGCCGCCCGCTAGGGCGTGTCGTTTACGAACCATTCCAGATGAAGACGGGGGCAGACCTTCCAGGGCGTTCCCCAGACATCCTGTTTGTGAGCAACGAACATCTGTACCGCCTCAGGTCCACCCATCTGGACGGGCCCGCCGACTTAGTGGTGGAGATTGTCAGCGCGGAGAGCGCAGAGCGCGACCGCGTGCAGAAGTTCGCAGAGTATGAACGCGGGGGTGTGCGGGAATACTGGTTGATAGACCCCGAGAAGCGGCTGGCGGAGTTCTACCAGCTGGGTGAGGATGGCAGGTATGAGCGCATTTTTGCTGGCGGGGAGGGAGTCTATCACAGCGCGGTGCTGTCGGGTTTCTGGCTGCGTGTAGAGTGGTTGTGGCAGCAGCCGCCCATCACCGACATCCTTCGCGAATGGGGCCTGGTGTGAGCAGGAGTGACCATCAGCAACGGATAGAGTTTGTGCTATAATGAGGGCGAGGTGAGGCACATGGCGCATGAGGTGTTGACACCGCCCACGCGCCCACTGCCCAAGGGAAAAATCAGCTACGAACGGTTTCTGGAATGGCTGGATGATGACACCTGGGCAGAGTGGGTAGATGGTGAGGTAGAACTGATGAGTCCTGTTTCCATGCAGCACGATAGTGTGCATGTTTTTCTCGTCGCAGTGCTTCATGCCTACGTGTCGACACGCCGGTTGGGGGAAATCCATTCCGAGCCTTTTCAGATGAAGACGGGTAGTGACCTTCCGGGTCGTTCCCCAGACATCCTGTTTGTGAGCAACGAGCATCTGCACCGCCTCAGGTCCACCCATCTGGACGGGCCCGCCGACTTAGTGGTGGAGATTGTCAGCGCGGAGAGTGCAGAGCGCGACCGCGTGCAGAAGTTCAGAGAGTATGAGCGCGGGGGCGTGCGGGAATACTGGTTGATAGACCCCGAGAAGCGGCTGGCGGAGTTCTACCAGCTGGGTGAGGATGGCAGGTATGAGCGCATTTTTGCTGGCGGGGAGGGAGTCTATCACAGCGCGGTGCTGTCGGGTTTCTGGCTGCGTGTAGAGTGGTTGTGGCAGCAGCCGCCCATCACCGACATCCTTCGCGAATGGGGCCTGGTATAGCGAGGCGGCGTCGATGGCAGAGTACGACATCAGCCGGGCATTTGAGATTATCGCCGAGCGCAAGATTGTGGAGGCGATGGAAGAGGGCAAGTTCGACAACCTGCCCGGCAAGGGACAACCTCTGGAGATAGACCCGCAGTGGTTGGTTCCGCCCCATCTGCGCATCGCAGCGACCATTCTGCACAACGCGGAGATACTACCCGAATGGGCGCAGGCCGACCGCGAGATTATGATGGCGCGCGAAGCGATTGCAGTCTTGCGCCGCCGTGTGGCGACCGAGTATCCCCTGCGCTGTGAGAAACCCGCGTTTGCCGAGTGGTACGCGGGCATCTTGCAAAGCCTGTTACGCCTGATGCGCCGCGTCAACGACCTGATTCTGCAGTACAACATCAGTTCGCCTGTCAGCCTGCATGTGCACGCACCGTATGCCATTGACCGGGAGGTGAGCCTGTTGCTTGCCGAGTTTCCGCCGCCCGAATCGCTGGACGTGTACCGTGTGATTGCCGAAAGCAGTAACAGCAGCGGCGCGGTTCGGGTGGAGGCGCAAGCTCGATATGAGTCTATGCAGTTGGGGCAGCGGGAGGCAGCTGGCGATGCAGAAGAACCGTGAGCTGGCGGAGGTGTTTCGTTTCTTGGCGAACGCGCTGGAGTGGCAGGGCGAGAACGCCTTCAAGGTGCGCGCCTATCGGCTGGCAGCGGACACACTGGAGGCGTTGCAGGAACCCGTGCAGGCACTGGTGGAGCGGGATACCCTGCGCGATCTCCCGCACATCGGCGAGGCGATCGACAAGAAGGTACGGCAGTATCTGGCGGACGGCACCTTTCCCGCCCTTCAGCGCGTGCGCGAGCAGATACCCGAAGGCATTCAGCAGCTGCTGCAGTTACCCGGCATGACGGGGCGCGCGGTGCGCGCCCTGCAGGAACGGCTGGGCATCGAGGACGTGGAAGCCCTCCGATGCGCTGCGCAGGACGGTTCTCTTTGGCGCGAAAAGTGGACGCCTGCGGTGAAAGAGGCAATCCAAAGGGCACAATCATATCTTTCTGTTTGAGATAGCGGGGCTGCTGCCGAGCCGGTAGAGGCTAAGACTCTGCGTCGCGTGATTAATGTTACGCCCACGGCAGCGTACGGTCC
>JAPWUZ010000162.1 GCA_028275265.1 Armatimonadota bacterium
TCCCCTTCGCCCTCTTCCTCAGGCGCAGGCTCCGTCTGCGGGGATTCCACGGCCTCGCCGGTGGTTTCCTGCGCCACCTCCTCCAGTTCCGGAGCCTCTTCGGGAGCCTCCTCGGTTGGGGGAGCGGTCAGCACCAGGTGCGGTTTATCGTGACGGATGATGAGATGGCGAATCACCTCATCACTGATTCGGAACAGCCTGTCTAACTCCGCGGGAACCTGCGGGTCGGCGCGGAAATACATCAGCACGTAGGTGGCTTCCTGCACCTTGTTGATGGGATACGCCAGACGACGGCGGTCCCACTTGCCGGAGTGTTCGATAACGCCTCCGGCGCTCTCCACTACCTGATTGTAGCGAGCGATAATCTCCGCCAATCGTTCGTCATCCACGCTGGGGTGGACGAGGTACATGGCTTCGTAAAACGGCACTGTCGTGTTTCCTCCCTCTGGACTGATTTGGCTCCACCTCGACCGGGCGGAGCAGGAAGGGTGCTTTTAAGCCTCACGTTATTATACTATTGTGGGGGTGGAGTTTGCAAGGGTAACGGAGTGTGTCCGAAAAGACACAGAATGTAGCCGCAGGCTTCAGCCTGCGTTTCTGGGGGGCGAACCTCCGGGTGAGCCGAACCCCCACCCAACCTCCTCGCAGGCGGGGAGGTGTATCGCGGCTTGGCAGGAGCCTCGCCCTGCGAAAGGCTTTCGGCAGATTTGCAGAACACGCCGAAGGCGATGTTGTGATGACATTGCCGAAAGCGATATAATAGGGTATGTAGCTTCGCGTTGCTCACCCAGAATGGATGGTGTGCCCATCCCGAAGAAAGGGCGTGTTCCACGATGGGTTCTCATGGAGAGGACGAACTGCGCTATCGTGCGCTATTCCAGTGTGCCCAGGATGGTATCTTTCTCTTTGACGCCGATACGGGGCGATTTATCGAGGTCAACGATGCCTTTCTGCGCATGTTCGGTTATTCCCCCCAGCAGATTGCCCAGATGACTATCTTTGACCTGCCTCAGGACAGCGAAGAGAACATTCGGCGGAACATCCAGAGAGTACTGCAAAACGGTTACTGGCCGCTGGGCGAGCGCCTCTACTACCGGGCGGATGGTTCTTTGCTACAGGTGGAGGTTTACGCTGCGCTCCTGGACCTGAAGGACCGCCGCTACATCATGGCGGTAGCGCGCGACATCACTGAACGCAAACGCAACGAGGAAGAGCGCCAGCGGATGCGTGAGCAGCTCGAACAGGCGCGTAAGATGGAAACCATCGGAACGCTGGCAGCCGGAGTAGCACATGACTTTAACAACCTGTTAACCGCAATCGTAGGCAACGCCGAACTGTTAAAAGCCGCCTACGCAGACGACCCTCAGATACAGAAGCGCACCCATCAGATTCTACAGGCGTGTGAGCGTGGCAAAAACATGGTGAATGCCCTGTTGACCTTCAGCCGTCGTGGCATCGTCGATACGCGCCCTCAGCACCTGAACCAGCTCGTTCTCAGCGTTCTGGAAATCCTGAATCATGCATTGCCCGCCAATATCCGCGTGGAGACGCATCTGCAGGAAGACCTGCCTGCCATCCACGCCGACGCCACACAGATAGAACAGATGATAATGAACCTGTGCGCGAACGCCAGAGACGCCATGCCAGCAGGTGGCACTATCATCCTGCGTACGCGCAAGATGTCTCTGGAGTCCCCCCGTGTGTTTTCCGGCATCGAACTGCCCGCAGGAGAGTACGTCTGCATCGAGGTGCAGGACACCGGAGAGGGCATCCCTCCGGAACACCTGCCGCACATTTTCGAGCCTTTCTTTACGACCAAGCCGGTGGGCAAAGGCACTGGGCTGGGACTTGCTACCGTCTACGGAACCGTGCTGTCGCATGGCGGAGGCATTGAGGTGCAATCCACGCCGGGAGAGGGAACCAGCTTCCGCATTCTTCTGCCTGCTTTTGAGGGAAACGAGGAGGATTACTCCTCCCCGGAGAAGCAACCTCCGGACCATTCCCTTCATGGAACGCGGATACTGTTTGTCGACGACGAGGAGAACATCCGCACCTTGGTAGCAGAGGTTCTCCAGCGCGAGGGATGTCAGGTGGAAACCGCCGCCAGCGGGGAAGAAGCGTTGCAGATGCTGCGGGAGAAAGGGGGTCTCTATTATCACCTGCTCATCACCGACCTCACCATGCCGGGATTAAGCGGAATACATCTGGCACGACAGGTTTACGGGATAGCACCAGACCTCCCCATCATCCTGTGTAGCGGCTACGGGGCCGGCGTGGTGGAGCAGGTGGAGGACCTTCCGAACGTGGCCTGCTACATTCAGAAGCCCTACCGGCGCCAGCAGTTGCTGGAAGCGGTGGAGAAGGCTTTAGGGTTCCATCACCGTTCCTGTTGACCTCCGACCATTGCCCTCGCGCGAACGGGCTGCTGCGCCCGGAGATACCATGCCTCTGCAAAGGAAGCATCCCTCGCGCCGGGCAGTATCACGTAACGCAGGCGGACGCCCTGTGTCCTGCTCGTGTTGAAGCCGATACCGCCCATCGCCGCACTATCCCAGTAGACAATCGCATCCATGGGGGTCAGAGCAAGGCAAGCGTGCGCCCAGCGAGGCGCATAGACCGCGTACCAGCGAGGTTGCTGGGTGGTACCCATCACGCCCTCTGCCTCGCCTTTGCCGTCCACCCGCGCCTTAACGCCTCCGCTATCTTCATAGTCCCCTTCCTGTGCATAAAAGGCGCGGCTGTAGGTTGCCTCGCTGGTGCTGGTCTCGATATCTACATCAAAGTACTGCGGGTAGAACGTGTAACGCTTGGTGTAGGTAACGCCGCCCTGCAGTTCACGCATCACACGAACCACTATGCGCACCGGCCCGTGCGCCAGCAGCTCGACCCGCGCCGGTCTGGCACCCTGTTCCTCCACCCAGCCCGTTTTCGCAGATGAGAAAACCAATTGCTTGATGAAAGGCTCGCCAAATGGCAGTGGCGGTATCCCCATCGCGCTTGCTATTATCGGTTTGCGATAGACGTCGGGATTCGCCGCGGCGATGTCGCGTGGCACGCCGTCGCGCAGATTCAGTCGGTAGGTTTCCCCCTGAACGTAAGGTTGCTCCGCGGACCAGCGGTAGGGCGAAGTGGGTGGCAACACCGCTCCCTTCCGGCGCATGGCATAAAGTGCTACTTGCTGGACACTGCCTGCGGGCATCTTGCCCGGGATTATCAGGGCAACCTCCATGCGCCCACCGAGGCGGTCGCACTGCGCGGGAATCTCCTGCTTCGGTTTTCCTTCCTCGTCCAGCAGGTAAGCACGCACCGATTCCGCAGCAA
The DNA here is from genome assembly GCA_028275265.1 of Armatimonadota bacterium. Classification (GTDB taxonomy): domain Bacteria; phylum Armatimonadota; class HRBIN16; order HRBIN16; family HRBIN16; genus HRBIN16. The sequence goes on from JAPWUZ010000162.1 coordinate 3,322, forward strand.
ACGGCTCACCTTCCAGCGGTACCACCACGACCTCGTCTTCCCTGTCCAGTGCGCCCGCCTCCACGCGCAGTGTCAGGCGGACATCCCAGCGGCTCAGGTCGCGCTCTACCTGCACAGGTATGTCGGAGATGTTCTTGCCCTCTGCAATCTCTCTCACGACTCCGCCCAGCTTGGCTTCAGCAATCAGCCGGCGATTGCCATCCAGACGCGAGGAGTCGAGATGGATGACCAGCGTCTGCTCGGCGCGGGCGTTCAGGGATACCTTACCCTGCCATAGCCGGTTCGCAGGGGCATCTTCCTCGGCGTATACTGCCAGCCTGGTATCGGGTGCAGGGGCGAATCCCACGTTCCGCACAGTCAGTTTGATCGATATCGGCTTGCCCTGCACGGGCTGTGGGGTCAGTACCTGCAGATTCAGCATCAAGTCGGGGCGGCGTGTGTGCCTGCCCCACAGGATATCGTACCAACTTTTGCTCTCCCACTTTGTGCCGACGCCCAGCTCTAATACCCCATCGCTCCGCCACTGCGGCACTGTCGGTAGCCACCGCTTTCCTTCTGGCGGCAGCACGATGTAGACCAGCATAGTACGCTGGTCCCATCTCTTCGCCACCTGACGCAGGTCGACGCGCACCCTGCCGCTTCTGGAGAAGGCCTCCACACGCACGCGCTCGCTATCCATCCGCCGCAGGAACAGCCATTCAGATGGCGTCTCGCGGAAGAAGTAGCCATCTGCCCGCACCGTGGTGACCACTTCACCGTTGACCAGCACCCGACTCTGCTCGATGCGTGGTCCCTTCACCCAGAAGCCATACTCGGGCAGAACCACGCTTTGGTGGTTCGCCTTGAGGGTGTATGTCTCCTTGCCGAAGTTGACCACGCATACAGTGCCGTCCGCGAAGCGGGTGCGTTGCACGGCGCGGTCAGGCGTGAGAAACTCGTGGCTCAGCATCTCCTGCGTGGCGACGGCTTCGTGCAGCTTGCTGGTCAGGCGGTAGGTACGCACGAAGGTCTGCCTGTCTTTGTTCCACGCGCCCAGCGGGTCGAGCCACATCAGCGGTATCGTGCCGTACAGGATGTTGAACAGGTCTTTCATAGCAGTGACCTCGGGCGCCGCCTGCAGCAGCCAATCGGACGAATCGCCCCAGTACCAGGTGGACACCACGCAGTCGTGGAACACCAGCTCCCACAGCGGGATACGGTATTCATGCCCGATGCCCCACTTCTCGTACTCGCTCCAGGGTGGCAGCTGGTTGCCCCAGGGGTCGGTGAAACGCTGTTCCTTGCTTTGCGGGCGGATGAGGTGCCCGGCGGGCCAGGAGAACTGGTAACTGCTCATCATTCCCTCGATGTAGTCCTGGTAAGGCACTGCCCACCAGATGCCATGTTCTCCACCCACCGCCAGCCCTAGTGAGCGCACGTATGCCAGCAGTTTCTGCCCACACTCTCGCTTATCGGTGCGCGTCAGCGGGTGGTTGGGGTCGTAGCACTCATACAGCCCTTCAGCGGTGGTCACATCGATGAAACGGGCGAGGAAGGGATGGTTTTTCAGTGCGGCGGGTATCACTTTCTGTGCGGCGCGAAGCCACAGGGCAGGACAACGCTTCATATACTGCAGTCCCTCCATGGTGCGCCAGGCGGTCATGTGCTCACCATCGGCTTTGAGTACCGCACTGTCGGGGAGCAGGTCGTGGTTCGAGTCGATCTTCTCTTCGCTCTCGGCGGGCAGGATGTCCGTGTAGTTGTCGTACTCGCTGGTCAGATAGCCTGCCTGCACCGCCTTTTGCATCGCTTCGCGCGTGGCACTGCCGTGAAGGAGCAGTTTATCCACGCCAAGCAGCTTGGCTTCCTGCACGAATCGGGCATAGTCTACCCCCCACACGCCCCAGACGTCTGCCGCGCCGAACAGCTTGTAGAGGTTCGGATTGCGCTTTGCTTTCTCACGCAGGGTTATCAGCAACCCTTTCTCTCTGGCATAGGCTCGGTATGCCTTGGCAGTGGCGACGTAGCTACCCTGCGCGACGAAGTGGTATACGATTCCTCGGGGATAGGCGAACCTGCCCTTTTGTCCCCACCAGCCGACCTGAGGTGCAGCCACCTCGCGCTCTCCCGCGCGGTAATGCTTGCACTCCAGTACGCCATCGTCTGGGGTTTCCACAATCAGCGCGCAGCCAAACCCCTTTTCCATGTCCACCAGCCCCACCATCGGCAGGTCCAGTCGGTCCAGAGCTTGCCAGCGGGCGGGGAAGGGCTTGAGGTCCAGCGGATAGAGATGTCCGTTGCTGTAGTCGGCGATAGCCAGCGCGCCGTGCGGCGTGTCCAGCATCAGCGGCGCGAGGAACAGCATCCCCGAAAAAGGGGCATCCGGCGGCATGGCTTCCGCTGTGATATGCAGTTCCGCGCTTTTTGGAGGCACGCGCATGGTTACCTGAAGAGTGCTTCTCTTGCCTTCGTCCAGATGCAGGTCCGTTTCGAAACGCACCCCATTCGGTACCGCCTGCACGTTGCGCACGGAGAACCTCGTTTCCTGCGGCTGTTTCCAGAGGTAACCGCATCTTTTATCCAGCACCGAGAAGGATCCCGCATCAGGCTGTAAGGTCACGCGGATGGAAGCGTTCTCTATATGCCATCCTTCCGCGCTTTGCGTCGTTTTCGTTTGCGCCTCGGTCAGGGCTGCCGCACAAATAGTCAGCAAACAGAGTGCCACCCCTTTCCTTACCATAGATAAACTCCTCCCTGCGCCCGTGGTGTGACGGCTCCTGTTTCGCGAGAGGCGGTGGTACTTCCTGTTGCCGATTGGGTATGT
>JAPWUZ010000163.1 GCA_028275265.1 Armatimonadota bacterium
CGCAGGTGATTACGAACAATTCGGCGAGCGTCATCAGCAACAACGTGTATGATGTGTTCGGGGTGTTGCGCCACGAGCAGGGTAGCGTGCAGACGCCGGTACCTCCCCGCGGGTGGGAGGGGGTGACAGCCCGGTGAGAGCCTTGCGCTCCGCGAGGATTGCAGCGAGCTGACGGACCCCGTGACCTATTGCCTTCTATCTCCCCGTTACGCTACAATAGGGTGAGAGTCTGCAAACACCAGGGAGGTTGCGGTCATGAAGCGTCTTTTGCTGGTACTCGCCCTGTGGACGGCGATTACGTCGTTGGGCGTCGCACAGGAGATGGACCCCTGGGGCATGCCCAAACCGTGGAAGCGATTGGAGTGGTTCTATAGCCGGCGTGCCTTCCCGTACAACGATGTGCCGGCAGGGGCCTGGCTCAGGGCGTACGAACAGGCGCAACAGCTGCCCGTGTATCAGGGCGAGGGGTTACAGGGGCAAGCGCTGACGTGGGAGTTCTTCGGACCGGACAGCACCAACCAGAACTGGCTTGCCCGTGTGAACGCCATCGCCATCCATCCCACCGACCCCAACACTATCTATATCGGCGTCTCCAAAGGGGGTGTCTGGAAAAGCACCAACCGCGGCTCCACCTGGACCAACCTGACGGACTTCCTCGCGGCGCAATACGTGGGTTGCCTGACTATCGACCCAGCCGACCCGAACACCATCTATCTGGGTACGGGAGAGGAGTACTACGCGGGCAACACGCTCGGAGGCGTGGGTATCTACAGGTCGACGGACGGAGGTAACGCGTGGACGCTTGTCGGAAGCAGTGTGTTCTCCGGTCAGCGCATTAACGAGATTATCATAGACCCCACCAATCGCAACAAGTGGATTATCAGCACGGACGCCGGAATCTACATCACGACCAACGGCGGCAGCACGTTCACCCGCACGCTGAGCGGCGTCGCCTCAGCCCTGCGCATGCATCCCACCAATCCCAATATCCTCTGGGCCGCGCTGGGATACGTCTGGGGCAGTTCCACCAACGGTGTGTATGTTTCTACCAACGGCGGAAGCACCTGGACGCGCTACAGTGCGTTACCTCTGGGAACCAGTGTGGGGCGGATTGAACTGGACGTATGCCGCAGCAATCCGAATGTTATCTACGTAGCCTTCGGGCAAACCATCTCAGCGGGCGCGCGTATCCACAGTGTCTGGGAAACCACCAACGGCGGTAGCAGCTGGACACAGCTGACCGGCGCACCCACCGGCAGCGGGCAGTCGTGGTACGACCTGGTCATGCGTGTGGACCCCGGCGACCCGAATATCGCGTATGTGGGAGAAGTGCAACTGTATCGCACGACCGACGGCGGCACCTCGTGGACTAAAATCAACGGTGACGGTCTGTCCAACGCGCATGTGGACCAGCACGCGCTGGAGTTCGACCCCACCGACCCCAGCAAAATCTTCATCGGCTGCGACGGAGGGCTGTTCTATTCCGCCAACCGTGGGGATACCCGTACCCCTCTCAACAGCGGCAGAGGCACGATGGAATACTACGCCTTCGATGTACACCCCACGAACGCGAACCGACTGGTGGCAGGTTCTCAGGATAACGGTTCGCACGTGCGCTCTACCTCCAACACCTATGCCATCACACTGGGCGGGGACGGCTTTTGGGCGGCGTACAAACGGAGCGACCCCAACACGGTGCTGGGCGAGGTGTATTATGCGATGGTCTATCGCTCCACCAACGGCGGCAGCAGCTGGAGCTTCGTATTTAACGGCAGTGGCGACCCGCGCTCGCCGTGGTCTGCCCCGCTGGTGAACGACTCGAACAACCCGTCCACCTTCTACGTGGGCACTATCTACGTCTACCGTTCAACCAGCAACGGCATTTCGGGTAGCTGGAACCGTATCAGCGGGGACCTGACGCGTGGTTCCGGTACGCTGTCCGTTATCGCCATCGCGCCGTCCAATTCCAATGTCATCTACACCGGCTCCGACGACGGTGCGGTATACGTCAGCACCGACGGAGGCAACACCTGGAACGCACGGGACACAGGCTTGCCCACGCGCTCGGTCGGGGGGATCGCGGTCGACCCCAATAATCCGGGCACGGTATACGTGGGGTTGCAGGGGTTCGGCGGCGGGCATGTTTTCAAAAGCACCAACTACGGCGCGTCGTGGACCAATATCTCGGGCAACTTGCCCGATACTCCGGTGAACTTCCTTATCGTGAATCCCATCGCTTCGAACATGCTTATCGCTGCGACCGATACCGGTGTTTTCGTGACCACAGACGGCGGTGCCAACTGGGCGAAACTGGGTTTGGGACTGCCCAGCACACCCTGCCTGCACCTGCGGGCATACGCCACCACTGGCTATCTGTATGTCGGCACGTACGGGAGGGGTATCTGGCGGATGCCGCTGCCGACAGCCAGCTTTGTCACCACGCGCCTGCTGGTGGATAACGTATCGGGCACGCTGGGTGGCACGGTGAACCTCACGGCGACCCTGCAACGTACCGACACATTCGCAGGCGTTTCGGGCAAGACCCTGCAGTTTGCGGTAGGCGGCGTTGCTGCGGGTAGCGCGGTGACGAACGCCAGCGGCGTTGCCAGCCTTGCCTATACCATTCCTGAGTCGGCAGGCACGGGCAGCCGCACCGTCTCGGTAACGTTTGAAGGCGACAGCACTGCCAACCCCTCCAGCGGTTCCGGTTCGCTGACCGTCAGCAAGGGGACGCCGGAGATTGTTCTGGATAGCCTGACGGCGCGACGCGGGCAGACGGTGAACCTGCAAGCGACTCTGCGCCGGCAGGACAACGCCGCAGCCATCAGCGGCAAGACAATCACCTTCAAGGTGGCAGGTAGCACCGTCGGCACTGCCAACACCGATGGTAGCGGTAGAGCGACCCTGCCTTACACCGTGCCGTTAAGCGCATCGCTGGGAAGCAAGGTGCTTCGCGCCGAGTTCGCGGGAGACGGCGTCTACCTGAGCGCATTCCGCGAGTCCTCCCTGGACGTGCGCAAAGTGCTCATTCAGGGCGCAGTGAATTTGGGCGACTTCGGGGGCAGCGCCAGCGGTCTGCCGGTAGCGGTCAGCATCGCGCAGGGCAGCAACTCGGAGAGCCTGTCGGCATCGCTGGATAGCAGTGGTCGGTTCTCGGTGGAAACCTCACTGGCGGGCAGCGGCAGTGTGGCGGTGAAGGTGACGCACTGGCTGCGCGAGCGGGTGAGCGCGAATCTGTCCGACGAGGCATCGCTCTCGTGGAGTCTGGTTAACGGGGACGTGGACGGGGATAACGAAGTGACGCTGCTGGATTTTGGCGCGCTGGTGGCAGCGTTTGGCTCCGTGCCGGGGGACAGTCACTGGAACGCGAACGCAGACCTTGACGGGGATGAGGAAGTCACCCTGCTCGACTTCGGTATCCTTGTGAGGAACTTCGGTATGCTCGGCGATGATTAGCGGGTATAATGAAGCTAAACGAAGCCTCACGAGGAGTGTTGAATGATAGCGGAACGCATTCTCGGTAGCGAGTTGATGCCGATATATGAGAAGGTGGTGGCAGGCGTTCGCCTGAGTGAATCGGACGGGCGCCTGCTTTACCGAACGCCTAATCTCACGGGCGTCGGTTACCTGGCGAACATCGTGCGCGAGCGGCGGCACGGCGATAAGGCATACTATGTGCGCAATCAACACATCAACTACACGAACATTTGCAACAAGCTGTGCCGTTTCTGCTCGTTCTACGCCAAGAAGGGCGGCCCCGCGCCATACACACTGACCCCAGAGCAGGTCAAACAGCGACTGCGCCAGTACCTGCACGTGCCCATCACCGAGGTGCATATCGTGGGCGGCATCCATCCCAAGCTGCCGTTCCAGTACTACTTAGACCTTCTGCAGGCGGTGAAGGAAGTGCGCCCCGAAGTGCATATCAAGGCGTTCACCGCGGTGGAGATTGTCCAGATTGCACAGGTCGCGGGGATGAGCTATGAGGACACCCTGCGCACGTTGAAATCGGCGGGGCTGGACAGCTTGCCGGGAGGCGGTCTGGAGATATATTCCGAGCGCATCCATCAGGAACTGTTCCCGCGCAAAATCGGTGGGGACGAGTGGAGTGAGGTCGCACGCGCGGCGGCACGAGTGGGACTGAACCAGTATGCCACCATGCTGTACGGGCACATCGAGACCATCGAGGAGCGGGTGGAACACCTGATGCGCCTGCGCGAGCTACAGGACGAAACGGGGCATTTTCTCGCGCTGACACCGCTCAGCTTTCACCCAGAAGGCACAGATCTGGAGCATCTGCCTCATCCGTCTGGCTACGATGACCTGCGCAACATCGCGGTATCACGCCTGATGCTGGATAATTTCCCGCACATCAAATCCTTCTGGGTGATGAACACGCCTGCGGTGACGCAGGTGGCGCTGTGGTACGGGGCGGACGATGTGGACGGCACGGTACACGAGTACGAGATTGTCTATCAGGATGATTCGCCAGGTGAGCGTCAGCAGGTACTTACGCGCCATCAGCTGATAGACATGATTCTGGAGGCAGGTCGCATCCCTGTGGAGCGCGATAGCCACTACAACGAGGTTCCGCCGCGCCGCGAGGAGGAATTGTCGTCACCTGTGCTTACTTCCGCTGCCGGAGGTGCTTTGCAATAACCTCGTCTCCCAACGGGCGGGTGGCCGTGCTTGCAAAGGCTCTATCCAAGCTCCGGTGATATGCGCCAGACCGAGAACCAGCGCGACGAACACTACCGCGCAGGCAAGCCGAAAGTCGAGGCGGCGCCGCCTGACCGCCCAGTTTGCCCTCCGCAGATTCACTGGCATCAGTTGCCGGCACGGCAAAGCCGTGTCGGTAACAGCCCTTGTTCGCTTTTGTCCGTCTTTTCCCTCTTCAGTGGGCTACCGCCACTTCGGTTGCGCTTTCGGCGATGCGAGCACGGCACTTCGCGTTTGCAGAGCCCAAGGACCGGTGTCCATCTCCGGTATCAGTCTCAGCGGGTATGCCGCTTTCTGAGGCACTCTCACCGAGAGCGCGCACGTGAAGCCTCAGCCGTAGTGAAACTTTTCCACTTTGACCGTCTTGCCGTGGCGGTCGACAATGCGCAGGGTGGGCGGAGGCGGCAGCTCGCCGTTCACCTCCAGCGAGGTCACGCGGTGCAGCCAGTTTCCGGTGGAGAGTGTCAGACCGACCTCCAGAGTATCTCCCCGCCGCGTGCCAAAGCCGAGCGACGCGTGCAGCTGCTTCGGCAAGGGGAACTTGTTCTCGCCGTCGGTCACTTTCACGGTGATGGGGTCCATCGGCGTTATTTCTATCCGCCACAGATTCCCCTTGCTGTCGCGTGTGCCGAAGCGGAAGGTCTGCACGGAGTACTCGTCGGCGGGCAGCCGCAGGCGTCCGTCGGTGGTGCTGGCTTCCCAGTATCCGACCTGTTTGCCAATCGCTATCAGATGCATCTCGGGGTATTCGGTGACGAGCGTCCCGGTGCCGATTTCTGTCGGCTGGAACTCGCAGGTAGAGCCGTCGGACGCGAAAGCAAGTCTATAGGTGCGCCCACCAAGCTGGTAAAAGCGCGGCACAGGTCGCTGTTCTCGGTCTGGCAGAAAGACGCACCGGTCGCCATCCCAGCGGGTCTTTGCCGGTGTGTCGAACGCGCCGTCGGTATTGGCGTCCAGCAGGGCAATTTTGAGTGCCTTGCCGTTCACCTCACCCTCGAACAGGCGGTAATCCTCGCTACGCAGGTATGTCTGCCTCGAGCCGATATCGTCCAGCACCAGGCTGAAATAGCGCGACGTCAGGCTGCCATTGAGGGACACGATGAGACGGAACGGACCGTAGCAAACACCGAAGTACCATACCGGGTCGGGAGAGCCCCGCAGCAGCTCGTCGTCGGTCAGGTCATTGTTGCGGTTGACGTCCACCACCAGACGATTGCTGTTCGGGTCCATGACCAGATGCCAGTGTTGCGGAGGCTTGCCCAGCTTGAGCACGCCATACCGGCATGAAGCCTTTGCCCAGTCGGGCAGTTTGACCTCCTTGGGTGGCTGGTTGCGCCATTTCACTGTATGAGTGGGCGTTATAAATCGAACCGCCTCCTCGCCTGTTGACCGCAGGAAGCGTA
>JAPWUZ010000165.1 GCA_028275265.1 Armatimonadota bacterium
AGTGTAACATCTATGCGTATATGGATATTGGGATAAGTCAACATCCTTAGGAAGGAGGGGTGCGCCATGCAGAAAAACATGGGTGTCGCCGACCGGGTTGTTCGTCTCATCATCGCCGTGATATTTGCCGTGCTGATTGCGCTGGGCACGGTGAAGGGCGCGCTGGCGTGGGTGCTGGGCATCCTCGCGCTCATCCTGTTGGGTACGAGCGCAGTGGGCTATTGCGGGCTGTATAAGGTGCTGGGTATCTGCACGTTGAAGCAAGAAGGTGGCTCTACCGGCGAGAAACCCGCGACGACGTAGCGGCACGAAGGTGCCGGGGGGCGAACCTCCTAATGAGCCGCCCCCCGCCCCATCTCCTTGCTGGTGGGGAGGTGTTGACGGCTGAGCGGGAGGCGCGCCCTCCATCAGGGGCGTATCTCGGCAGGAGGTTCGTCCTCCACAGAAGCACGCCACCAGACGGGCAGTGACAGTACCGCTGCCAGCAGCAAGAAGGTTACCTCCACCACCCCGCCCGAACCCCAGCGCACAAACCAGTTGCGCTCATCGGGCGTCAGCAGAACCGGCGGCAGGAACTTTACCCACGTTAAACCCGTTTGCACCCATATCGTCCACATCCACCACACCGTCGTCCGCACCTCGGTGCGTGCCCACCGGGTGGCAATAAGCACGCAAACCAGTACAAACACCACCACACCCGCCAGCCCCCAATCGGTGGCGAAGAGACGGCGTTCGTCGGTCAGATAAAGCGCGGTATTGCTCGCAGAAACCAGCGGCAGGGCAACGCCGATGGCGAACGGGTGCCACCATCTGCCCGCCAGAGAACCCAGCAAACCGAGCAGCATCCACCACGCAGGCAGTCGCCCCCACTCCTTTGCCCAGCCCAGTTCTGCCTCCACTGCCACCGTTGGTATCAGCCAGAGAAGCACCGTGAGGTCATCCAGCGCGGATTGCCAGATGTGCCCTTCGGCAGGCGAGGACTGCCGCAAACCGGTGCGATGCCAGCCGATGCTCAGCCCCGCCCCCGCCACGAAGCCGAAGGTCATCTCCATCACCTTCCACCAGTCTATCCATCGTTGTGCGCCCTCGCCAAAAGGTTTGTGGTGTGTGCCCCACGCCTGCAATACCTCCCCGAAGCTGAAACCAATTGCACCGGCGAGAACGCCCCACAGCGCCATCGCCACTGCCTGCCGATGCTTTTTGAACGCGCCCGTATACACCATCAGCCCGATCAACGCGAACCATAATCCACCCCACCACTCCACGCGCGGCTTCGCCGAGTGCGGGTCGGAGAAGTAGATAGGTGGCATCGCATCGGGCGGATTGTGGGGACGGTTCAGCAGGTTGACACCCGCAACGAAGAGCATCAACAGCCCCAGCATCAGGAAGAACAGTTCGCGCGGGCGGTAGCGGTCGCTGGCAGCGACGGCGAGGAACGCGCCCGTGATGCCAATCCACACACCGCCCTTGACGGCAAGCCCAAGCAGCCCCCACCAGTAGGTCGGCGAGGGGTACTGATTCTGCACCAGCCCGATGGTCTGCCCATAGGTCATCATCCCGCCGAGTGAGCATGCGAAGGTTGCCACTGCTGCCAGTCGAAGGGCATCTTTCGCCTTCCAGCCCGATAGCAACGCCAGCGCGAGCCCAACCATTGCGCCCGGCACCATCGCGCCCGTCTCCCCACCGAACTGCCCGCGAATGCCCCAGCCCAGACACATCGCCAGCGCAGGCAACAACACAATCCTTGCCATCACCACCGCCTCCTTTTCGCAAACGCTTCCCTTCACTTCGCGCGTGTGAGAAATATTCCTGCCGGTACCGCAAAATCAGGTATTGCATCCAATCTGCACCAGTGTTACAATATGACATCAGGTTGTCTGAAAGGGGAAGTGTAGCATGCCGTTTGCTTCTGTCGTAATGCGCCGCCAAGTGCTGAAGAAAATCCGCAATAAGAACCTGCCCGTATCAGCGATTGCCGACTGCGTGAAGCAGCTGCACGACGGGCATGTGCAATCCTCAGGCCTGCGGATGAAACGGCTGAAGGGAATCGACCTGCCGGTGTTCGAGGCGCGGGTCAATCGCGACATTCGCCTCATTTTCACCCTGCAACCCGCAACGGTATATCAGGAAAAGGGCGGCAACGACCGGCCGCGCGTGACAGTGACGATTTGGGACGTCGATCACCACGATGACGCCCTCAACCGCGCCCGCCGCATCAACTACGACGCCGTGCAGAAGCTCGACTACCTGTCGTTGACTACAGGATTACATGCAGACGCCGTTGAGGAGGAAATAGAAATCTCCAAACTACCGGAATATCCCTGGGTGCCCATCTCCGTCGTGCAACAGGCGGTGAAGTCCGCAAACAGTGTGCTGAATCAATATTGTCGGCTTCATTATCGCGGGGAAGACTGGTGGCTGGAACAAGCAGCGCAAACGGATGTGGAAAGCCTGCGTGACGCGCACGAATTCTGTGAGGTGGACATCGAGCGCATCGATGAGGAGCTTGCCCGTATCGCGCAAAGCAGCGAGGACTTTCTATTGCACCTGCTGCCGGAACAGATGGAGTTCGTGCGCAAACCGGGTCCCCTGTTGCTCAGCGGTACGGTGGGCAGCGGCAAAACCACCATCATGCTGTATCACCTGTATCGCCGCGCAAAAAGCCACCCCCACGGCAGATATCTGGTGGTTACCTACTCTCCTACTCTGACCAATCTCTGCCGGCTGCTGTTCGAACAGCTGCCCGAAGGGAGCGACCTTCTACGCAGACAGGTGGATATTCTCAGTTACGAACAGCTACTGCGAGTCCGCTTCCCAGACGTCCCTATCGTCTCCTATGCGCAACGGCGTCAGCAGTTCGCACAGGCGTATCGAAACGCGGCGGCGCGCTGGAGAAGGCTGGACACCGTGCCCAAGCCGCTGCGGGAATGGCGCAAAGCCCATCCCGACTTCTGGGACGAGGAGACACTGTGGGCGCAGTACTGGGACGCGGTCAAGGGACAGCTCAACTGGCAGACGCAAGAGCCGCTGGATAGAGACGGCTACGTGAATGCCGTGGAGCTTCTGGAGCAGCAGCAGGAACATGAGGCTATCTACGAAACGCTCCAAACCTGGTTCCAGTTCGAAGGTGAGGACGAGCTCGACTTGTCCCGCCGGTGGTGGCAGGAGCGCGACACCATCCTTCCCGAGTATGACGGCGTGTATGTGGACGAGGTGCAGGACCTGTGCGAGGTGCAGTGGATGATACTGCTGCGTCTGGTGGACCATCCGCACGGACTGTTCCTTACCGGCGACCCATTCCAGGCGCTGCGCCCCTCGGGGTTTCACTGGAACCGCTTGCGGGCCAGGCTACAACAGGCGGCAAACGTGCAGGACGGCTCACTGGGCATGAACCTGCGCAATAGTCGGCAGATTGCTCGGTTCGTAGAAGAGGAGCTGCGGCGCTTCAAAGGTCTCTACCGATTGGATGAACAGCCTGATTACCACGTGGACGCTCTGCTGGAGGGATTGCCTCCCGTCGGGGCAAAAGCGGCATCGTGCCCTCCGGAGCAGGTGGCGGACTGGCTGCGCGGTCAGGGCGCGCTCATCGTGTGGGACGACGAAGAACGGCAGGATGAGTTCGTGCAGCGATGCGCCGAGGCAGGTGCCCGATTGGTTACGGTGCAGGAGGCAAAGGGACTGGAGTTCGACCGCGCCGCCGTGTACGGTATCTACGGCAGGATGAACCAGCTCAGGCGTGTTGGCTCGTCGGTGCAGCGGCAGTGGGCGTATTCGCGCCTGTACGTCGCACTGACGCGGGCGCGTCGAGGACTGTGGATTATCGAACCGAACCCTTCAGACCTTCCCGAGCGACTTCAACGCGACTGGCAAGCCTGGCTAACCGGCTGGGCAGAAGCCGAAACGCTTCCCGTACTCAGCCTCGATGCAATTGGCGAGACCCCAGAAAGACACGAAGCGGAGGGCGATTACCCGAGGGCAGCGTACCTGTATGAACAGACTGGCAGTTATGGGGACGCGGGGCGCTGCTATGAGCAGGCAGGCAGGTATGCCGACGCAGGGCGGTGCTACGAGCAGGCAGAGATGTGTTTCCGCGCAGGGTGGCGCTACGAGAAGGCAGGCAGGTATGCCGACGCAGGGCGGTGCTACAAGCAGGCAGAGATGTGTGCCGACGCGGGGCGGTGCTACGAGAAGGTAGGCAGGTATGCCGACGCAGGGCGGTGCTACGAGCAGGCAGGGGACAAGAAATCAGCCGCCCGTTGTTGGGCAAAGCAGGCAAAGCGAGAGGGTCAAACGCTGATAGCCGCGCAGTGGTATGAGCAGGCAGAGATGTATGCCGACGCAGGGCGGTGCTACGACAAGGCTGGCAGGTATGCCGACGCAGGGCGGTGCTACAAGCAGGCAGGCAGGTATGCCGACGCAGGGCGGTGCTACGACAAGGCTGGCAGGTATGCCGACGCAGGGCGGTGCTACGAGAAGGCAGGCAGGTATGCTGACGCAGGGCGGTGCTACGAGAAGGCAGGGGACAAGAAATCAGCCGCCCGTTGTTGGGCAAAGCAGGCAGAGCGAGAGGGTCAAACGCTGATAGCCGCGCAGTGGTATGAGCAGGCAGAGATGTATGCCGACGCAGGGTGGTGCTACGAGAAGGCAGGCAGGTATGCCGACGCAGGGCGGTGCTACGAGCAGGCAGGGGACAAGAAATCAGCCGCCCGTTGTTGGGCAAAGCAGGCAAAGCGAGAGGGTCAAACGCTGATAGCCGCGCAGCGTTATGAGCAGGCAGAGATGTATGCCGACGCAGGGTCGTGCTACAAGCAGGCAGGCAGGTATGCCGACGCAGGGCGGTGCTACAAGCAGGCAGAGATGTATGCCGACGCAGGGCGGTGCTACAAGCAGGCAGAGATGTATGCCGACGCAGGGTCGTGCTACAAGCAGGCAGGCAGGTATGCCGACGCAGGGTCGTGCTACAAGCAGGCAGAGATGTATGCCGACGCAGGGCGGTGCTACGAGAAGGCAGGCTGGTATGTCGACGCAAGGTGGTGCTACGTGAAGGCAGGCGAGTATGCCGACGCAGGGTTATGCTACGTGAAGGCTGGCAGTTATGCCGACGCAGGGCGGTGCTACGAGAAGGATGGTCGGTATGCAGATGCGGGGCGGTGCTACGACAAGGCAGGGGACAAGAAATCAGCCGCTCGTTGTTGGGCAAAGCAGGCAGAGCAGAAGGGTCAAACGCTAAAAGCCGCGCAGTTGTATGAAAAGGCAGGAATGTATGCCGACGCAGGTCGGTGCTACGAGCAGGCAGAGATGTATGCCAACGCACGGTGGTGCTACTACCAGGCAGAGATGTATGTCGACGCAGGGCGGTGCTACGAGAAGGATGGTAGGTATGCAGCTGCGGGGCGGTGCTACGAGCAGGCAGGGGACAGCGAGTCAGCTGCTCGTTGTTGGGCAAAGCAGGCAGAGCGAGAAGGTCAAACGCTAAAAGTCGCGCAGTGGTATGAGCAGGCAGGCAGGTATGCCGACGCAGGGCGGTGCTACGAGCAGGCAGAGATGTATGCCGACGCAGTGCGGTGCTACGAGCAGGCAGAGATGTATGCCGACGCAGGGCGGTGCTACGAGCAGGCAGGAGACAGCGAGTCAGCTGCTCGCTGTTGGGCAAAGCAGGCAGAGCGAGAAGGTCAAACGCTAAAAGCCGCGCATTGGTATGAGCAGGCAGGGGACAAGAAATCAGCCGCCCGTTGTTGGGCAAAGCAGGCAGAGCAGAAGGGTCAAACGCTAAAAGCCGCGCAGTTGTATGAGCAGGCAGACATGTATGCAGACGCAGCACGGTGCTACGAGAAGGCGGGCTTATATGACCTCGCCTCTCTCTGCTATGAACGAGCTGGCGACAGTGCTGCCGCTACACGCTGTCGCACGCCGCGGCGTCATTCACAATGACTGGAAAAAGACAGTTAAAGTGCATTCTTATTCTGAAAAGAATACTGCGTGGCTCACGGAACTGGCATCCCATGGCAGTCGCAGTAGGCAACGCCGAGCGTGTTCATACCGCGCACGATGGGGATAGCGATTCACACCTCCCACACTTTTGGCTCCATGTGTTGGGTGTCGATGGTGA
>JAPWUZ010000167.1 GCA_028275265.1 Armatimonadota bacterium
CTGCTTCGGGTCTTGCTCGCCTTGCCCCACGCCCATATTGATGACGACTTTCACCAGGCGTGGCACCTGCATGACGGACTTGTACCCGAACTGTTGCATCAGCTGGGGCACCACTTCCTTATAGTATTTTTCTTTGAGCCTCGATACATATCGGGTTTGTGTCGTTTCGCTCATCGCTTCACACCACTCCATAACCGCCCGATGCGGCGGATACTATCTACACCGAGTCGATGTACTCCTTGCACTTCTTGCACGTGCGAACCCGCTTGCCGTCCGTCGTGAACGAGATGGCGATGCGCGTTCGCTGGTTACAGCGCGGGCACACCAGCATCACCTTGGACACGTGCAGAGGGGCCGGTTTCACCACGCGCCCCGTCTGCGTTTGCGGGGTTGCGCGGCTGGTGGTGGGACGCGCCTTCTGGTGGCGTGTCACCAGGTTTATCCCTTCCACCACCACGCGGTTCTCACGCGGGATGGTCTGAACCACCCTACCCCGCTTGCCGCGGTCCTTACCCGCGATGACCTCTACCGTATCGTTCTTGCGTATCTTCAGCGGGCGCACCACTCGCCCGCTCTGTTTTTTCCTGGCAGTTGCAGTGCTCATGGGTGCTCCTCTCCTACAGCACTTCCGGTGCCAGCGAGATGATGCGCATGAAGTTGCGCTCGCGCAGCTCGCGGGCGACCGGTCCGAAAATACGTGTGCCGCGAGGCTCCAGGCTGTTGGTAACCACCACAGCGGCGTTCTCGTCGAAGCGCAGCGTCGAGCCGTCGGGACGGCGAATCGGCTGCTTGGTGCGAACGACCACCGCTTTCACGATGTCACTCTTCTTTACCGGCATGCCGGGCGTTGCCGACTTGACCACTGCCACGATGACATCGCCCACACGGGCGTAGCGCGTGTTGGAGCCTTTCAGTACGCGGATGCACATCAGCTCACGCGCGCCCGAGTTGTCGGCAGCCTTTAGCCGGGTGTATATCTGAATCATTGCCTGATACCTCCCCTATTGTGCTTTCTGGATCACGCGTGCGACGCGCCATCGCTTGGTCTTGCTCAGGGGTCGGGTCTCCATAATCTCCACCACATCGCCCACCCGGCACTCGTTGTTTTCATCGTGCGCGTGGAACTTCTTGGTGCGCTTGACCGTTTTGCCGTACAGGGGGTGGCGCATAATGCGTTCGACTGCCACCACCACCGTCTTATCCATGCAGTCGCTCACCACCGTTCCGACGCGCACCTTGCGTCGCCCACGCGTGACTACCTCATTTTCCGCCATTGATGTTCCCCCCATCCGTTACGCGCTCTTCTGCGCGCGCTGCTTTTCGGTAATGATGGTGTGCAGGCGCGCGATGTTATGCCGCGTGATGCGGATGCTTGCCGTATCACTCAACTTCCGCATCGCTTTGTTCTGTCGGAGCTGGAACAGCCTCTCCATCTCCTGCTGCAACCTCTGCTGCAGCTCCGGCAGGCTCAGCTTGCGGAGTTCCTCCGGTTTCAACGGTTTCATATTCTCCCTCGAAATCTCGTCTTGTGACGAATTTGGTAGCAATTGGTAGTTTGTGCGACGCCAGTCGCATCGCTTCACGTGCCAGTTCTTCAGGCACGCCAGCCATCTCGAACAGAATGCGTCCCGGTTTGACCACTGCTACCCATCCCGCCGGCGCACCCTTGCCGCTTCCCATGCGGGTCTCCGCGGGCTTCTTGGTGTAGGGCTTATCGGGAAAGACCCGAATCCAGATTTTTCCGCCACGGCGTACATGGCGAGTCATTGCGATACGAGCCGCCTCAATCTGGTTGCTGGTTAACCAGCAGGACTCTAGCGCCTGCAGCCCGTACTCGCCGAAATCCAGCTTAGTCGCGCCGGACGCTTTGCCCTTGCGCCGCCCGCGATGCTGCCGGCGATACTTAACTCGTTTCGGCATCAGCATTGCCGCGTTGCCTCCTTCCTCCCCGGCGACCTCGGCGACGGCGTCCGGCGGGGCGCTCGCCCTCTTGCGGGACGACCGGCGTCACCTCCCGGCTCTCCTCTTCCACCTTCTGTCCGGGAAGGATATCGCCTCGGTAAATCCACACCTTCACACCGATGTTGCCGTAGGTCGTGGGTGCTTCTGCAAAACCATAGTCCACATCAGCACGTATCGTTTGCAACGGAATCTTGCCCATCTTGTCCACTTCGGAGCGCGCCATTTCCGCGCCAGCCAGTCGCCCGGCCACGCGCACTTTAATGCCCAGTGCTCCTGCACGCATCGTGCGCAGGATAGCCTGACGCATGGCGCGCTTGTAAGACACACGGCGCGAAATCTGCTGCGCGATGTTCTCTGCCACCAGCTGCGCGTCCTTATCCGGCTCGTTCACCTCTTGCACGTGCACATGCACGTCCACATTGGGACGGGCATCCTTCTCACGTGCCGCGCGCCAGCGGTAGGTTGGGTCCAGCAGGTGCACCAGAGCCTGGCGTATCTCCTCCAGTCCCCTTCCCTGCCGACCGATAAGGATACCCGGACGCGCCGAAAAGATGGTGACCTCTACCCGATTGGCTGCGCGTTCGATCTCCACGCGCGAAATCGCCGCCGACGCCAGGTCAGGACGACGCTTGGGCAGGTCCTTCTTCAAGAAGCGACGTATCTTGTAGTCTTCATATACCCACTTCGCGTAGTCCTTCGCCGAGTACCAGCGACTGTCCCAGTCGCGGATAATACCCACGCGAAAACCGATTGGATGAATCTTCTGTCCCAAACTGAACCTCCTCCGGTTCTCTCACGCTAACTTTCGGTCGTCGGTGCTGTGGGCGTAGTTCCGCCACCACGCCGCGCTCGTCGCCCTACGGGCTGTGGGCGCGGTACCTCCTGCACTTCCACCCGGATGTGACAGGTTGGCTTGATGATAGGATAGGCACGCCCCATCGCACGCGGGCGATAACGCTTCAAACGGGGACCCTCGTCGACAACGGCGTGCACTATCTTGAGAGCATCCTCGTCGACGGTTCCGCCATCGCGCTCCGCCAAGAACACCGCGTTCGCTGCCGCCGATTGAACCACTTTCAGGATAGGGCGAGCAGCACGCTGGGGCGAAAAGCGCAGAAACGCTACCGCTTCCGGTACATACTGCCCCCGTATCGCCTCTATCAGCAACCGCGCTTTACGCGGCGATACACGCACGTATTTCGCTATTGCGTGTGCCATCTCTGTGCCTCACTTCTTGCGTGTTGTGCGGTCGGTATGATGCCCCGGATGCCCCCGGAAGGTGCGTGTCGGGGCGAACTCACCCAGCTTATGCCCGATCATGTTCTCTGTGATGAACACCGGCACGTGCTTTCTGCCATCATGTACCGCGATGGTGTGCCCTACCATCGCGGGCAGAATCGTAGACCGACGCGACCAGGTTTTGATAATCCGCTTCTCGCCGGTGGCGTTGATCGCCTGGATTTTTTTCATCAGCTTCGGGTCGACATACGGTCCCTTCTTGATAGAACGTGACATACCAACGCTCCTCCAGTCGCCATCTTCAGATTACTTGCGCCGCCGTACGATGAACTTATCCGACGGCTTGCGACGGCGGGTCTTCTTGCCCAGAGTCGGCTTACCCCAGGGCGTGACCGGTCCGCCCCGCCGACCAATCGGCGCTTTGCCTTCACCACCGCCGTGCGGGTGGTCGCGCGGTGTCATTGCCGAGCCTCGCACATGCGGGCGTCTGCCCAGATAGCGGCTCTTGCCCGCCTTGCCCAGCGACTCGTTCTCGTGTTCGGCATGCCCGACCTGACCGATGGTCGCCTTGCACTCGAGGTGCACCATACGCACCTCGCCGGAGGGCAGACGTATTTGCGCGTACTTGCCCTCTTTAGCGACCAGCTGTGCCGCCGTGCCCGCACTGCGCACCAGCTGTCCACCCTTGCCCGGCGCGAGCTCAATGTTGTGTATCACCGTACCCAGTGGAATCGCCCGCAATGGCAGGGCGTTGCCCGGCTTGATGTCAGCGTTCTCACCGCTGAGCACCTGGTCGCCCACCTTCAGCCCATCCGGGCAGAGGATGTACCGCTTCTCGCCATCGACATATTGTATCAAAGCGATTCGCGCCGACCGGTTGGGGTCGTACTCGATGCTCACCACCTTGCCCGGCACGCCGATTTTGTCGCGCTTGAAATCGATAATCCGGTAGCGTCGCTTGTTGCCGCCTCCCCTGAAGCGTGAGGTGATCCTCCCCTGATTGTTGCGTCCACCGCTCTTCTTCAGCGGCGCGAGCAGCGACTTCTCGGGTTCTTCGCGCGTAATCTCCTCAAAGGTCGCGACCGCCATAAAGCGGCGACCCGGAGAGGTCGGTTTTAACTGTCGTATCGGCATGGCTTACTCCTTTGCGCCTCCTGTTGCCACTACGTGACCTCGAATGCTTCAATGCGCTGCCCCGGTTGAACCGTGACGATGGCTTTCTTCCAGCCGGCGGTCTCGCCTGCCGGCATCCGTCCGAGACGGCGGCGCTTGCCCCGCACGTTCATCACGTTCACTTTCAGCACATTGACCCGGTAGATAGATTCCACCGCCTGCTTGATTTCAATCTTGTTGGCATCCGGTGCCACCGCGAAGGTGTAGCGCCCCATACGGGCGTTGTCGGTACTTCGCTCGGTAATCACCGGATGCAGGATAACCTCGTATGGCGATTTCATCGGGCGCACACCTCCTCCAGCTTCTGCAGTGCCTCCGGGGTGGTAATCACCCGGCGCGCTATCAGCATATCCCGAACGGACACCGCCGGTGAGATGCGCACCTCCACGCCCGGCAGGTTACGGAAGCTTTTCCATACCGCCTCGTCGTGCTCGGGCAGCAATATCAGCACGCGATTCGGGTCATCGATGTTCAACGCCTTCAGGAACTGCACGGCATGGCGCGTCTTTATCTCGTCAAAGTGGATGTCCTCCACCGTGACAATCGCGTTCTCTTCCAGTTTGGCAGTGAGTGCACTGCGCATGGCTGCACGGCGCATCTTCTTTGGCAGTCGCTGGCTGTAGTCGCGCGGATGTGGACCGAACACCACGCCGCCATGTCGCCAGTGCGGGGCGCGAATAGACCCCTGTCTCGCACGCCCGGTACCCTTCTGGCGCCAGGGCTTACGTCCGCCGCCTCGCACCTCGCCGCGCGTTTTGGTGTCCGCAGTGCCCAGCCGGGCGTTTGCCTGTTCGGCGACCACCGCTGCGTGCATCAGGTCGGGTCGCACTTCGGCAGCGAACACCGCGTCGGATAGTTCTATCTCTCGCACGGGCTTCCCCGTTCTATCGTACACGCTCACCTTTGGCATCGCCTTACCCCCTCTCGTCCCTGGCGATAATCAGCAGTCCGCCGTTGGCGCCGGGAACAGCTCCACGCACCAGCAACAGGTTGCGTTCCGCGTCTACACGCACTACAGTAAGACCCTTCTGCGTGACGCGCTCTGCCCCCATGTGCCCCGGCTTCTTGACACCCTTAAAGGTGCGAGCGGCGTCGGTAGCGCCACTGGACTGAGGCTTGCGGTGTATCATCGAGCCGTGCGACTGCGGACCACCGTGAAAGTGGTGCCGCTTCACCACGCCCTGAAAGCCTCGCCCTTTGGATGTGCCTGTTACTTTCACCTTGTCGCCCGGTTTGAACACATCGGCGACGTGGATGGTTGTGCCTACCGACAGGGTGCTGATATCATCTACCGGCACCTCGCGCAGATAGCGCATGGGTGGCACGTTGGCTTTCTTGAAGTGCCCTTTCATAGGCTTGTTAACCCGCTTCGGGGATATTTCCTCGAAGCCCACCTGTACGGCGACATACCCATCCTTCTCCGGGGTCTTCACCTGCGTCACTACGCAGGGGCCCGCTTCTATGACCGAGACCGGGATGGCTTGTCCAGTCTCATCGAAGATCTGGGTCATGCCGATTTTTTTGCCTAAAATCGCCTGTACCGCCATCTTGTGTATGCTCCTACTTGATTTCGATATCTACACCGCTGGGAAGGTCCAGCCGCATGAGCGCGTCGATGGTTTTGGGGCCGGCATCCAGAATATCGATGAGCCGCTTGTGCGTGCACAGTTCGAAATGCTCCA
>JAPWUZ010000168.1 GCA_028275265.1 Armatimonadota bacterium
GTGGTTATCGTCACTGCGGAATATCTCCATCTTCACCGTGCATGTCCCAGCCTGCGCGTGCTGCAACTGCGCCGAAAACGCCACACCTGTCATCTCATCCGGCTTCCACACAAAATAAGGCTCTGCCCGACTGTCCACGAGCAGCAGGTTCAATACGTTGAAGGTGAACGAAGCCACCTCCGTGAACGTCTGCCGGTCGTTGGGTGGAGGATTGCCTGTGGAGACCGTGTATTGCACCGTCACATCCAGCCGATACTGCCCGTTGTGCCTGTCCGCAAGGTTCTGCTGGCTTTGCAACACCACCACGTTATCAGTGGGGTCACCGTAGGCAGGATTGGGCTGTGTGCTCTGGAAGGTTGGGGATGTGGGCGTTACCGGATGCACGTCGGTCTGCTCGGCGAGGGTGGATTGGGTCACGCTGGCACTGATAATGTAACCGCTTTGGGGTTGCACCCGCAGACGCAGGTAGAACCATCCGCCGATAGTGGCTCCGTTTTGCGCCACTTGAGGAGGACTGTTGTACCCGTTGGGATACCACACGGCGTAGACGGTAACGGAAGCGTGCGCGTCATGCAGGTACAGCAGGGCGAGGGCGATCAGTACCCCCCCCGTTTGAGTAGCGAAGCAAGACGTTTCATCTTTTTTGCTCCTTTCACGAGGGGTAGATGTCTACTCACATGATACAGCGCTTTTCGGGAAATGTCAACATTTGTGAGAGGTACTCGAAAACCGCTGGATGCCATCGGTGGCTTAAGGAGGCGGAATCTTGCAGAGGGTCGGAGAATGCAAGATATACAGGCGAAGTGCCGACATTCCGGAGGAGAGGTTAAAACGATGGCTGAAGTCAAGAAAGCACGGATCGCGTTCGTTGGGTGTGGAGGACACGCGACCCATTCGCTCTTTCCGGCGGTGCATCGGATACCGGAGATGGAGCTGGTGGCGGTGTGCGACCTGCGCGAGGAACTGGCGCAACGCAACGCCCGCTGGTTTGGGGCGCAGCACTGGTACACCGATGTCGCCACGATGTTGGCGAAGGAGGAACTGGATGGCGTGGTGATTGTGGGACCGCCGCAGATGCACTACGAGGTGGGCAAGCAGTGTCTGGATGCGGGGCTACCCATCTTCGTAGAGAAACCATCCGCGCTTTCGTATGCGCTGGCGCGGGACCTGGCAGAGCATGCCGACCGCAAAGGCTTATGGGGTGCGGTTGCCTACATGAAACGGTTTGCTGTGGGTTATGAGCTGGCGAAGCAGATTGCCCGTCGGGAAGAGGAGTTCGGGCAGGTCACGGTGGTGGAAATCCGCTTTTCCAACGGTCCTTACCCTGCCATCTGGGGCATCTCCCGGGCGGCAGAAGCGTTTCTCATTGGGCAGGCAGTGCATCTGTTCAATTTGGCTCGCTACTTCGGCGGCGAGGTGGAGGAGGTCTACGCCTGCCTGCACGAGGTGGAAGAGAACCGCTTCGGTTACGCCATCAACCTGCGTTTCGCCAGCGGTGCGCTGGGTATCCTGAACCTGAACGCGCTGGAGTCTCCGACATGGAAGATTCACGAGCGCATGGCTTTGACAGGGGTGGACTGCTGGCTGGAGGTAGAGGATATGCTTCGTCTGCGCTACCGCCCGCGCGGCGAGCCGGTCGCAGAGCCTCCTGTCGGTGGCAGGAACCAGTGGATCGAGTGGCAGCCCGACTGGACAGAAATCCTGCGCGTACACGCGGTGGGCTGTTTCGGGTACATGGGCGAGCTGCAGAACTTCGCGCGAAGCTGTTTGGGGCAGGAGACCCCACGCAGCACGCTCTGGGACGGCGCAAAGGACCTGCAGGTCGCCGAAGCGGTATGGCGCAGTGCCCAAACGGGAGAGGTGGTCTCATTGAGCGACAGGACGTGAGTTCTGAAAACCGTGCTGGTCTGCCTGCTGGCGGAGCTATTTCCGGTGTGGTAAACTGAAGCCGGAACTACCGGAAGGGGGCGATGCAGATGGTGCAATCCACCGTGCGCACTCATGCGATACGCATGGCCTACGAAGAGTTCCTGCGGTGGAAGGACGAAGATACCCACGCCGAATGGGTAGATGGGGAGGTCATCCTGACGATGCCGCCCAAAGACAGGCATCAGGATATCGTGTTGTTCCTGGCTTCGTTGCTTCGCATCCTGCTGGATTTGACGGGAACGGGCAAGGTTCGCACTGCACCGCTGGAGGTTTACCTGCCTAAACGCCCTGCCTCCCGCGAGCCGGACATTGTGGTCGTGTTGGAGGAGAACCTGCGGAATCTTGGCGAGGAGCGCTTCACCGGCGCGCCAGACCTGCTCGTGGAGGTGATTTCGGAGGACAGCGTACGGCGAGACCGTGTGGAGAAGTTCCTCGAGTATGAACGCGAGGGGGTGCGCGAGTACTGGCTCGTCGACTCGCGCCCTGCTCACTATGATGTGGAGGCTTTTGCGCTGGAAGCCTCCGTCTACACGCCGATTGGAGTCGACCACGAGGGCTGGCTGCAGAGCCTGGTTCTGCCCGGCTTTCGTGTGAAGCCCACATGGTTCACCAGCGAGTCCTTGCCCGACTCGCTATCTGCATTGAACGAGATGCTCTCGCCTGAACTGAAAACGCAGCTGATGCAGCGGCTGGGCGGAGAGTAGCTGCCTTCAGCAGGAAAACACTGCTCCGGCGCGGAAACGTCCTGCAGTGCGGACTCAACTCGCTGGAGCCAGTGGATGGAACACGCCAACCTGCAGATTTTTATTGCCATTGTGCTTTTTTCGTTCCTGATCCTGTGGAAGATTTTCACCGCGCGACGGAGCAAGGGCGGCTTCATCCGACGCATCCCAGGATTGAACGAAATCGACGAAGCCATCGGGCGGGCGACCGAGATGGGACGCCCGATGATTTTCCACCCGGGCGTTGGTGAGGTGCAGAACGTGGGCACGCTGGCGGCACTGGGAGTGCTGGGGCACGTCGCGCGCAAGGCGGCGCAGATGGGCTCGCGGGTCATTGTGACCACCGCGATACCGGTAGTGGTGCCGGTGGCAGAGGATATCGTCAAGCAGGCTTACACGCAGGCGGGTCGCCCCGAACTGTTCAACTCCGAAGACATTCGCTTCCTTGCAGCGTCAGGGGACCAGCTGGCACTTGCCACCGCCAACGTGATGGAACAGGAGAAGACCGCCGCGCATTTCTTCTTCGGCATGTACGACTACACATCGCTCCTGCTTACCGAGCCCGGGCAGCGCACGGGTGCAATCCAGATTGCTGGCACGGACCAGTATTTTCAGGTTCCCTTCTTCATCGCCAGCTGCGACTACACGGTCATCGGGGAGGAACTCTACGCCGCCAGTGCCTATCTCACGCGCGAGCCGACCATGCTGGGTAGTCTTATCGGGCAGGACTACGCCAAGATTATCGTGCTGGCGGTCATCGTGCTGGGGGCACTCAGCACTACCTTGCTGGGCAGTCAGAACTTCTTCGTGCAACTGATAGGGGTGTACCGGTAGCCATGACCAAACGCCGATTCATCGCTCTGGTCACGTTTTTGGCAGGGCTTTACTACTTTCTGGAGTTCGTCGTACCGCCTACTATCCCGTGGCGCACCGTGCGGGGGGAAGTGGTATCGGTATCGCCGCAGAGCATTACCCTGCTGGTCAATGGGCAACAGCAGCAGATACCAGTGGAACCGACGCTTAAGGTGTATCGTGAACGCCCCACAGGCGCACCCGAGAGCGTAGAGCCTGCGCAGTTGCGCCCGGGTGACCGCGTCAGCGCAGGACCGACTACCTACCTGTCGGACTGGCTGACTCCGGTGAACAACTTCTTCATTGTGCTGGGCTCGATGGCGTGGGGCATGGGGCTGATTAGCCTGGCGATGGTGCATTCGGGTAACATCCGCCGTCGTCGCCCGGAGTGGTACGGCAGTGTGGTGTTCTTTTTGGCGGTAGGTGGAGGCATCGTGGCAGGGCTGGGCTACGGCGCGGAGGGCGGCTGGCTGAAAGAGGCGAACGACGTGGTGTTCAACTACCTGTTGCGCCCAATGAGCTCCACGGTGTTTTCGCTGCTGGCGTTCCACATGGCGACCGCTTCCTACCGTGCGTTTCGGGTGAAATCGGGCGAGGCGGCGCTGATGATGACATCGGCTTTCGTTGTGATGCTGGGACAGATACCGATTGGGTTGTGGCTGACGCATGGGCTGCCTTCGTTCCTGCAGCTGCCCGTCATGGCGCAGTGGGTTCTGTATATCGCCAATTCGGCAGCGGTGCGGGGCATGTGGTTCGGCATGATGGTGGGTGCGATTGCAGTGGGACTGCGCTTCTGGCTATCACTGGAGCGGGGAGCCTTCTTCGACAGGGAGCTGTGAGAGATGGAGTGGCTTGCCAGACTGCAGAGCATCGACCGACGCTGGATTTACGCCGCGATATGGGTGGCGTGTGCGTTACCGTTTGTGGTGAACATCAAGCTTCCCGTGTACGTCTCTCCGGAGACGCGGCGACTGTATGAGTTCATCGAAAAGTGCCCGCCGGGCAAGGTGATTCTGGTGGACAGCGCGTGGGATGCGGGCAGTCAGGGCGAGAACTGGGGGCAGGTGGAGGTGGTGTTCGAACACCTGCTGCGCAAGCGCATACCCTTCATCATCACGTCAGTGGAGATTACGCCGTTGGGACCGCAGTTCGCCGATCAGGTCATCGAGAGGCTGGTGCGCGAGAAGTTCCCCGATCGCAAGTACGGCGTGGACTGGGTGAACCTCGGTTACACCAAAGGCAGCTGGCAGGCGATGCAACAAATAGCCAAAGACATCCGCCAGCAGTATAAGAAAGATTCACGGGGCTACTCGCTGGACGATGCAGAACACCTGCCGCTGATGCAGCGCGTGCGCAATATCGAGGACATCTATCTCATCTACTCGGTGACCTACTCGCCGCTGGAGGACTGGATTCCGTTTATCCACGGCGTGTACGGCACGCCCATCGCTTTCGGCTGCGCGGGTATCCAGTCCACGACGTACTACCGCTACCTGCTGTCGGGGCAGCTGGTGGGGATGCTGGTGGGCGTGCGCGGCGCGGCGGAGTATGATGCCCTCCTTCATCCGAATCTGCGCGACCGCAACAGCATGGGCACGAAACTCATCGTGCCGCAGGCGTTTGGGCATCTGGTGATTATCGTGGCGGTGATACTGGGCAATATCGGCTACTTTGCCGCCCGCAGGAGGAAAGGCTGATGGAAGAGATAGCACCCTGGCAAATCTGGCTGGCAGCTATCGTGACGCTGGGAATCTATTCGTATCTCATCAGCGACAACAAGCTGTATCGCCTGCTGTTGAACGTGATGATTGGGCTGGGGGTGGGCTACAACTTCATTATCATGTGGAAGCAGGTGTTGCAGCCGTTGTGGTGGGAGCCGATGACGCGGGGCTTCGCGGCGGTGTTCAACGGGTTTGCGCCTGGCAGCGCAGGGGCATTGTGGGTGCTGGTGGGGTTACTGGGTACGCTGTGGTACTTCCAGTTCAGCCGCAAATACCTGTGGCTATCGCGCATCGTGATTGGCATGACGCTGGGCGCGGGGGCGGGCGTGGTGTTCAAACAGCAGCTGCTGATGAACATGCCGCAGATTGCCGACTCCTTCCGCCCGCTGATTGCCCGCGCCGACGGCACGCCGCTGGTGGGTGGAAGCGACGCCCCCCTGTCGCTGTGGATGTCCCTGAACAACATCATCTTCGTCGGCACCATCGTGTGCGTGATGGTGTACTTCTTCTTCTCCTTCGAGCATAAATGGGCACCTGTGCGCCATACCGCGCGTCTGGGACGCTGGCTGTTGATGGTCAGCTTCGGTGCGTTCTTCGGCAACACCGTGATGACCCGTATGGCGGTGTTCCTGGAACGGCTGCAGTTCCTGCTGATGGACTGGCTGCGCGTCGGGTAGCTATCGTCGGCACTTGCCTGCGCACGAAGAATGCGTCATAATGTAGCAGGGGTGATAAAGATGGCGTTGCCTGCACAATCGGTTCCGCCTGAGAAAGTCAAACTAACCTACGAACAGTTTTTAGAGCAGCTGGATGAAGACACCCTTGCC
>JAPWUZ010000169.1 GCA_028275265.1 Armatimonadota bacterium
TGAAAACTCTGGTCATTGACAAAGGCATCGCCAATGGCGCACTGGGCATCACCAGCAAAATCGCCAACTACCCGGGCATTCCGGGCGAAATCAGTGGGGAAGAGCTGGTGCGACGGATGCGCCAGCAGGCGGAATCGTTCGGTGCGGAGTTCGTGCAGGACCGGATTCAGGCGACCGACCTGCTGAGCAACCCGAAGTTGCTGTTTGGGAACAACGGCACCTACCAGGCGAAGGCGGTGATTATCGCCACTGGCTCGATGGGGCGAGGTAACCGTGTGCCGGGGGAGGACCGCCTGCTGGGACGGGGGGTCTCCTACTGTGCTACCTGCGACGCCGCCTTTTTCCGCAACGCGGAAGTCGCCGTCGTGGGCAGCAGTGAGGAGGCAGTGGAGGAAGCCCTCTTCCTCACACAGTTTGTCAGTAAACTGCACTTCCTCTCGCCGAAGAGGGAGATACATGCCGACCCCGAGATGGTGCGCGAGCTGAGCGAACACCCGAAGGTCACCATGTACTGGGGAGCAGTGCTGCGCGAGGTGCTTGGTGAAGAGAAGGTGGAAGCCATCCGTTACCGCACGCCTCTCGGCACCGAGGAGACCCTGCCGGTGGCAGGCGTGTTCATCTACCTGCAGGGCGGACATCCGGTCACCGACTTCCTCGCCGGACAGATACCGCTCAGCGAGGGTGGATGTATCATGGTGGACTCGGAGTATCAGACAGCGGTTCCGGGTGTGTACGCCGTTGGCGACGTCATCTGCAACCACATCAAGCAAGCAGTGGTTGCCGCGGCAGAGGGAGCCATCGCGGCGATGGCGGTGGAAAAACAGCTGCGCGGACGCAAGAAGATGGTGCTGGATTGGTCGAAGTAGCGGGCATCGCGGCTACCCGCGATGCCCCCCGTTCACCAACCTATTTCCCACACCACTGCCTGATGGGGAGCGATGGTCAGCCTGCGCTCGAAGCGAGAGGGTACCCTCTGCGTCCTGCCCGAATCGTCCTCGCCCCGTTTCTCCGTGAGCTGCAGCTGCTTCGCTCGGATGCCGTATGCCGATGGGTTAAAGCGCATCGTTGCCGTGACCTCTTCATCCGCCACGTTGACAAAGAACAGCACCAGTCGCTTTTGCTCCGGCATCTGCCACGCACCGGTGTAGACCGCTGGCGCGCTCACCCACCACTCGCCTTCCCACTGCCAGTCGGCGCGGACGGTGGGGATGTTGCCTTCCAGTTTGGGTGGACGCGCCATCTCGCCGTGTGTGAAGAACTGGCGATACCGCCAGCGCAGCTGCACCACCTGTCTCAGGAAGCGCGCGTTGTTTTCCTCGCGGATAATGTTCGGGTCTATCCAGCCGATTTGCTCACCGAATACCAGTTGCTGTGCCGCCTTCATGCGCAGGGCAAGGTCTTTGGTGGTGCCGCCGCGATAGGCACGCCCGAACATCTGGATGGCTTGCGAGTAGACGGCAGGAAAGACAGGAACCTGCCCCTCATGCTGCCAGTGCCATGTGAGGTATCCGTCGAACCATGCGATGAACGGCTCGGCGTTGCATTCGGTGGTGAGGGCGCGGTCTGCAGGCATTTCGCGGCGAATGTGCTCCAGCATTCGCCAGTAGCCTTCGTTCCACCAGTACCCACCGCCCAGTGGATGCCCGTGTGATGCGTCGAAGCAGAGTACCGGCGGCGCGGCGGCAACCTGGTCGATATACACCGCATTCACCCCGTACTCCCCGAACAGGCGCATCACAATCTCGCGTACCTTGTTCTGCCACAGTTCGGTGGCGGGGCACATCACCGCCAAACGCACCGGGCTGCCATCCGCTTCCTTACTGCCGTATATCTCGGTGTACGGGTTGCCGTCCTCGTCCTTTGTAGCGGCGGGTCTGGCAACGGTGCTGAACTGGAAGTCCTCCATACCCCTGTCGCGCGTATCCCACAGCCTGCCGTTGATATAGGGCATGACAAACACGCCCGCCTCCTTCAGCCGCTTCACGCCTTCCGCAAACCCCTCTTTGACGGGGAAGTAATGCGGGTAGTCGTTGTCGAAGGGTATTTGGTGCCAGTAGTACCAGTGAAAGCCCACCGGCACACCGCAGAACTTCGCGAATTCCTCTACAGGCGGCACCACCTCCTGTGCTCCACCACTCGCCAGTGACCACGCGGGCAGGTCGCGCATCCACTCGCGAAATGTCTTTAATGGGCGCGGAGCGGTCCATGCACTCACGTTGCCCAAACGCGGGTTGGTGTTACCACCGCGAGGATACCAGTGTGCCTCCTGAATCACCCACTGGCGGTAGATTCGTGCGGCATCGTACCAGTCGCCGCGCAGCAGCTGCCACACCGCCTGCCCGACAAGGGTGAAGGAGTTGCCCGCTTTGCCCATGTTCGGAACGGGATGCTCGAAGGTCATACGTACACTGCGACCAGCGGGGTTGCTTTGCATGCCAATCTCTTTGGCGCTGCCCATCGGGTCATGCAGGGCAAAGTATAAGCCAGTGGGGCGAGGCTTTTGCGCGTAGGCTGCCAGCAGCTGCATACTGCACCAGCCGTTGGGATAGGTGCTGCGATAGCCGAAGTTGCGTCGCCACACGCCCTGTTGGACTTCGCCCGGGCCCCGCGGGAACAAGACAGTGGCATCATCGCCCGGCTCGGCGACTGCTACCTGCGGGAAGGTAACCCTCCATAGGCTCCAGCTCTTGTTCTCATTGCGCACCTGCAGGTTCCAGCGCAAAGCGTTTTGACGGCTATCGGTGCGCGCCTGTGCGGTGACGCTGATGCCTGCAAAGCGTTCGTCGCGGGGCTGGTTCCACTGCAGCACAAAGCCGTCGCGCCGTCGTTGCAGGGCGACCTTTCGCCAGCCTCTGTCCGCGCTCAGGGCAAGCAGCTGCCGTGTCCGGGCGTCCCGCAGGCTCAGGGTGAAAAGGGGTGGGTTGTCCGCGGCAAGCAGTTCGCGACCGTTTAGCAGGTCATACAGGCTCTGCAGGCGGAACCCCGCTTGTGTCTGCTCGATAAGAACCCCAAGGTCTCCCGCGGAGAATCGGTGCCATCCCGGCGGTGTCTGCCCGCTAAGCATCTTTTCCGCGCCGGCAAAATCCCCCTGCGCCTCCAGCCTCTCCGCCAGCGCAGCCGTCCAGAGCGACATCTGTCGCTGGCGACCACGCAGGGAGGAAGCTTTCTGCCGGGATGACTCGATGCGCTGGCGCAGGGCGGGTGTTGTCACCACCGTCGCGACAGGGAGTCCGTAGGTTTGCGACGCCTGCCGTACCGCGTTCACAGGGTCTGTCGCGCTACCCAACCATAGCCATGTGGAGACCTGCAGAGTGGTGCTGTCCCAGCTCTGCCAGGTAGAATGCAGGTAAGTACCGTACGCCCCGCGTCCATCGTGGATGATGAGAGGCTGTCCCCACATGCCGATGGCGTTCTGCCTGTTGACCAGCGCGCCCCAGCCGTCGAAGCGGACACTCCCGCCGTCTGCAACCAATGGTTCCTGGCGTAAAGGCTCGCCCCCCGCCCATCGGGAGAAGCTGCTGTCAGGGAAGTTGAACTCTAGAAAGTGAAACTCGTCCCACGCAAAGGGCTCTTTTTGCTGCACTCGCGCTGTCACAAACGCCAGCGGCAACCGCTTGAACAGGAACCAGTGATACGCCGCCGACGGCTCCGAAGGCGGTCGTTTGCCCCCCGGCTGGCAGTAGCGCGCCTGCACGCGCACCACCGTACATATCTCACCATCCGAAACCACTTCCGCACGCGCTTCGGGGTCGTATCGCAAATGGAAGCTGCCCAGCAACCGGTGATGCACCCTGTCGTTCCACACAAAAGTCTCCAGACGCTTGCTCGTGGAGCGATACACTATGGCTGAAGGATAGCCCGCCTGTCGGGCATCCGTGAAAAGCATCTCGTAATGCTCGGTGGCTACCATACCTGCCGGTTTGATGCCGTCTTTGCCACTCGCGCGTATCTGCAACTGCAGTTTCCAGTCTCCCGCTCCGGGTAACTGCGCCACCAGAACGCCACTTCCCTCGTCGCCATCTGGCACAAACTGCACTACAACCGGCTTTTTATCAGGCAAGGTGACAGCGGTTACGGAAGGCGTTCCCGTCCGCCCGGTCAAAGAGTGCAGGTTGACCGGCGATACCACGAGTCCATGTGACGGCACACCACGAGCAATCCACAACGCCTCTTCGGCAAATGCAACACCCATCGCGACCTCCATGAGAATCATCGGGATAAGGAAACGACGTGCCATCGCTTTCATCAGTCTCCTCCCACAGTGGATTAAGCATTATCTTCAGTGCGAGAACGCAACTCTCCTGTTGTACCGAACGACAAACACCCGATGAAAACAGGTGTGTCGGCGGGGGAGGGCAGGACCACCCAAAACCGCGGCAACATCATGTATACTTAAAGAGACGTTCTCTCCACAGCACAGGAGGGCAATCGTGTCAGGGAGGTGGCTATGCCAGACCGCTTTACGGATTTTTTGGAAAAGCACGTGAACGAGGTTCGACCGCTTGCCAGAGAGGCGGCGTTAGCGTGGTGGGAAGCGAATGTAACGGGTAGCGAGGAGGCGTTCGAGCGCGGCGCATCGTTGCACGCGCAGCTGATGAAGATATACGCCCGAGAAGACGAGTATCGCCTGCTGCAAAGCATCCCCAACGACAGCCTCTCCGACCCCTTGCTGCGTCGCCAGCACAAACTGCTGCTGGACGAATATCGCGGTCACCAGATGTCGGAGAAGGTCATCGATGAAATCGTACAGCGCGAAAAGGAGATCGAGAAAGAGTACAACACCTATCGCGCGCTGTTTCGCGGTGAGCGCGTGAGCGACAACACCCTGCGTGAGGTGTTGCAAAACAGCAACGACAGCGACGAGCGGCGCGAAGCATGGGAAGCCAGCAAACAGATTGGCGAGCGTGTGGCGGAAGCGGTACGTGAACTGGTGCGTATCCGCAACCGCGAGGCGCGGCGCCTGGGCTTCCGCGACTATTACGCCATGCAGCTGGAACTGCAGGAGCTGGACGAGCAACGCCTGTTTGACCTGCTGGAGGAGCTGCACCGGCTGAGCGACGAACCGTTCCGTCGCTACAAAGAGAAGCTCGACCGTCGCCTTGCCGAGCGGTTCGGGGTGGCAGTGGAGGACTTACGCCCGTGGCACTATACCGACCCCTTCTTCCAGAGCCCGCCGCCCGGCGAGGTAGACCTGAACCCGCTGTTCGAGGACAAGGACATCGAAGCCATCGCGTGTGCGTTCTACGCCGACGTGGGTCTGCCGGTAGAGCCCATCCTGGAGCGCAGTGACCTCTACGAGAAGGAGGGCAAAAGTCAGCACGCTTTCTGTATCGACATCGACCGCGAGGGCGACGTGCGCGTGCTGTGCAACCTGCGCCCCAACGAGCGGTGGATGGGCACGATGCTGCACGAGCTGGGGCACGCTGTGTACGACTACTACATCGACCGTTCGCTACCCTACCTGTTGCGCACCCCGGCACACACGCTGAGCACCGAAGCCATCGCCATGCTGTTCGGCAGGATGCACCGCAACGCCGAATGGCTGAAGCGCTATGTGGGCATCCCTGACGAACAGGCGCAGGCGGTAGCGCATCCCGCCATCGAGGAGATGCAGGCGTCGCTGATTGTGTTCACCCGTTGGGTGCTGGTGATGACGCACTTCGAGCGCGCCATGTACGCCGACCCCGATAGCGACCTGAACAGCCTCTGGTGGCAGCTGGTGGAGCGGTATCAGTGGCTGCACAAGCCGGAAGGACGCAACGCCCCCGACTGGGCGGCCAAAATCCACATCGCGCTTGCACCCGTGTACTACCAGAACTACATTCTGGGGGAGATGGAGGCGTCGCAGCTGGTGCACGTGTTGCGCACGAAAGTGCTCGCGGGCGAGCCGGCGGACGCTCTCGTTCGCAGTCCGAAAGTGGGCACGTTCCTGAGACAGAAGGTGTTCGCCACCGGCGCGTCGGTGCCCTGGGAGGAGGCTCTCGAGTACGCTACTGGCGAGAGGCTGAACCCCGCCTACTTCGTGGCGCAGATGGAAGCC